>CAYYHL010000066.1:0-9256 GCA_964471775.1 uncultured Clostridia bacterium | reverse complement strand
AGGAGAAAGCCGTAGGCGATTAGTCCCACCATCGGTAGCCAGGGATATAATGGCGAAGTGAATGTTGGCTTGTAATTCAGAATCCTCGACTCCCGCATGATAATACATGCCAGTATAACGAATATGAATAATATGATCTTCATGGTGGAGGCGACTTTCACAAGATTCTCAAGGTTCAGAAAGAGCATGACCGTGATCATAAAAACTCCAGTGAATATTATAGAGAAATGCGGTGTATTGAATCGCTTATTAACCTTTGCAAAAGATTCTGGCAGGAGTTGGTCACGACTCATTGCCATAGGAAAGCGTGACGCTGACAATATGCCAGCGTTGGCTGTAGAAATAAAAGCAATTATTGCTGCAAATGCCATAATTACACCGCCAATTGTCCCAAAGATTTTGTGTGCGCCGGTTGATATGGGGGTAAGTGAGTGTGCAAACTCGTCCCCCTCCAGCAAACCTGTGGTTACAAAAAGGGCTAATGCATAAAGGAGTAGTACCACACAAAATGCTAATATCATTCCGTAAGGAATGTTCCTTGCGGGATCCTTAATCTCTTCCCCAATGCTCGTGACTTTCGTCAGGCCACCAAATGATACAAAAACCATGCCAACCGCTGCAAACAGTACGCGCCTATCTAACGGCATAAACGGAGCGTACCTTTGGACATTAAGGGACATCGCGCCCCGAAAGATATAGAGACATAATAAAGCTATAAGTAGCACTACAAGAAATACCTGAACCTTACCCGTGAGTTTGACACTTATCAAATTGAGGATGATAAAAAATACGCAAAATGCGATGGCAATGAGTTTAATCTCCCATTCAGTAATATTTGGGTTGATCAAAGTGGCAAATACACCGATACCCACTAATGCAAATGCACTCTTAAGACTGAGAGAGAGCCAACTGGCAAACCCGCCTATCGTACCCGCTGCTGAACCCATGCTTCGCTCGACAAAGAAATAACTACCACCGGCTCTGGGCATAGCCGTGGCCAGCTCAGTCTTAGCAAAGAGCGCTGGTAAGATTAGTACACCTGCCAGAATATAGGCTAGGATCACCGCTGGACCAACTTTGGCATAAACCAGTCCAGGAAGAACAAACAGACCGGAGCTGATCATTGCCCCAGCGGCGATAGAAAACACATCGATGCCGCTCAATTGGCGGATTAACTTCTCATGTTGACTACGCATACCCTCGCCACAAGGATTTTTCCTTCGCCTACTATCTCATAAAAAATAGGCCAGGGATTTTTCATCACACCCTTCGGGTTCCTATTTTCGGCCCTCTATTTGCCAGAACTCAGCATCTTTTGTCACCCTTTAATACTACATAACAAAAAATAGAAATCAAGCCCTTTCTTCTTGACAATTCCCTTTGCTTCAGTACTATTTCGGGACGTAAGGAGAGTCTTGAGATGGACAAGAGGTACGATCCGGGGAAAGTGGAGTCAAAGTGGGAAGATTTCTGGGAAGAGAAGAAGTACTTCTCACCTCGCCCCAGCTCCCGTGGATCATTTTTTTCTATGGTCATGCCTCCTCCCAACATTACCGGGGCTCTTCATATGGGACACGCCTTCAACAATACCCTGCAGGATATCCTCGCCCGATACAAGAGGATGCAGAAATATGGGGTTCTGTGGGTTCCAGGGATCGACCATGCAGGAATAGCCACTCAGCACGTGGTGGAAAAGAGCTTGGCCAAGCAGGGTTTGAGTCGTAAGGAGCTGGGAAGAGAGGAATTCAACAAGAGAGTATGGCAATGGAAAAGAAACTACGGAGGGCGGATTTTTGATCAACTAAGAAGATTGGGTATCTCCTGCAGCTGGGGGGATAGCGTCTTCACCATGGATCCCGGTCACTGTCGGGCTGTGGAGGAGGTATTCATTCGTCTGTACCAGGAAGGATACATCTACCAGGGGGACTATATCATCAACTGGTGCCCCGGATGTCAGACCGCCCTATCGGACATTGAGGTAGAGTACCAGGAGAGAGAAGGGAAACTCTACTACATAAGATATCCCTTCAAGAATAAGGCAGCCGGGGAGTTCCTGGTGGTGGCCACTACACGGCCGGAGACCATGTTGGGCGATGCAGCAGTAGCAGTAAATCCTGAGGATGAAAGATTCAAGAATCTAAAAGGGACAAAGCTCATTCTCCCTCTCATCAAGCGAGAGATTCCCTTGATCTATGATAGATATGTAGATCCCAAATTTGGATCGGGAGTTTTGAAAGTCACCCCCGCCCACGACGCCAATGACTTCCTCATAGGAAAAGAGCATAATCTTAGGTTCATCAATATCTTCAACAGGGACGCCAGCATCAATAAGAACGGGGCGAAATACCAGGGCCTCACGAGATATGAAGCCCGAAAAACAGTGCTGAAGGATCTTAAGAAGGATGGGTACCTGGAAAGAACAGAAGACTATGACCTTAGGATAGGGCGCTGCTATAGGTGCTCAACAGAGATTGAACCTTATCTTTCCACCCAATGGTTCATAAAGATGAAAGATCTGGCCGCTGAGGCCATCAAGGCAGTGGAGGAGAAAAAAATCGATTTTATCCCCTCCTTCTGGAAAAAGAACTATCTTCGATGGCTGGAAGACATTCATGATTGGTGCATTTCTCGGCAGATCTGGTGGGGACACCGCCTCCCTATCTGGCACTGCAAAAGGTGCGGCAAGATTACAGTGGCCTCTGGAATCCCGAGTGAATGCTCCCATTGCGCATCGTCCGATATCAAACAGGACGAGGATGTCCTGGATACCTGGTTCTCTTCCAGCCTGTGGCCTTTCTCTACCCTGGGCTGGCCCGAGCAAGGGGAAAGATTTGAGAGATTCTACCCTACCTCAGTCCTTTGTACCGGATGGGACATTCTTTTCTTCTGGGTTTCCCGAATGGTGATGATGGCTCTCAAATTCACCAAGCAGGTTCCTTTCTGTAAGGTCTATATCCATCCTTTAATAGGGGATGAAAGGGGAGAGAAGATGAGTAAATCCAGGGGCAATGTGGTGGACCCCCTGGATATGATGACCAAATACGGGACAGATGCCTTCAGGTTTTCTCTGGTAGCTGTCAAGACCGGTGCCCCATATGTGCGCTTCTCTGAAGACAGGGTGAGAGGCTACCGAAATTTTGTAAATAAGATCTGGAATGCCTCCCGTTTTGTCCTGATGAATCTAGAAGGTTTTACTCCTGAAGGTAGACCCCAAGAGGACGAACTCGAGCTTTGCCATAGGTGGATTCTATCTCGATTTGCTTGCTTAGTGAGAGAGGTCACTCGGGATATGGAGAAACTCAGATTCTCTGAAGGGGCAAATCGTTTGTATCAATTTGTCTGGGGTGAGTTCTGTGACTGGTATATCGAACTGGTGAAACCTTACCTTTCTCCTGCAGGAGATGCCAACTTGCGTTATACGGCCCAATGGGTTCTCCATCATGTTCTTGAAGGAACCCTGAAGCTTCTACATCCCTTTATGCCCTTTGTCACTGAAGAGATTTACCAGAGACTGCCGGGGGTGGCAGGGAGTATCATGATCTCCTCCTGGCCTAAAGAGAAAGCAAGAGAAGACAGGGAAGCCGAAGAGGGGATGAGCCTCCTCATGGCAATTATCCAGGAAGCTCGTATGATTCGCTCAGAAATGAGAATCCCTCCCAAGAAGAAAATAGAGCTCCTTATAAGGTCCTCACACCGAAACAAACTCACCATCTTGAAGCACCATAAATATTACGTCAGCAATCTGGTAGGGGTCGGATCTCTCCTCATTGACCGGGACCTCTCTCGGCCTCCAGAATCGGCCTCCTCCCTGGTGGATGGAGTGGAGATATTTATTCCTTTGAAAGGAATGGTAAACATAGAAAAAGAGAGGAGGAGACTCATCTCCCTGACAAACGAGTTAAGGAAGAAGCTTGCCCTGACAAGGGAGAGAATCTCCCGTCCGGAATTCAAAACCAAGGCCCCTCCAGAGGTGGTGGAACGAAAGAGGCAAGAGGAAAAAGAGCTGAGGATAAGGCTGCAAAGGCTGGAAAAGAGAATAGAGGAAGTGAGCTGAAGATGAGGAGAATGATCGGTATTTCTGGATCAGACAGCGGGGATTCATCCCTTACTCCGTCCACCTTGAAAATAGCCGAAGAAGTAGGTTATTATGTGGCAAAGAAAGGGGCGGTTCTCGTCTCAGGCGGAAGAGGAGGGGTTATGGAGGCAGCAGCTCGGGGAGCGAAGAAAGCACAAGGTCTAACCATAGGAATTATGCCGGAATCGGCAGGCGAGGCTAATAGCTTCATTGATGTCGCCATTCCCACCCATATGGGCTACGCCAGGAACTATCTTCTGGTGAGGAGCGTAGATGCTCTCATCGCAATAGCCGGGCGCTGGGGCACCCTCAATGAAATTTCCCTGGCTCTAAACATTGGAAAACCTACCATCATAATAAAGGGGAGCGGAGGCTGGGCTGACATCCTTGCTGAGGAAGGACTACTGGAAAGGTTCGAAGTTAGACCTCGCGTAGCTTCTTCAGCCAGGGAGGCCGTGGAGCTAGCCATAAAAGTGAGCCAACGCTATCACGTTCCCGATTCCCAGGTAGGGATGAGTTGAAAGGTACGAGGCTCCTGGCCGTCTCATCTCTGGGGATGCTCATTTTTGCCTTGACAAGTGCTGTCATAGGCCCGCTTCTCGTTCCCATGTCCGAGTCCTTCAACTTGAGCCTGTCCCAGGCGGGGAGGCTGGTTTCCTACAGGTACCAGGGATTTCTTCTCTCCAGCGTCCTTATCGGCGTACTTTGGCAGAGGGGCCGAGCCCGCCTCTTTTTGGTGGGAAGCTCCTTTGTACTCTGTATAGCGCTTCTCACTATCGGCCTTTGGCCGGTTTTGCCCATGGTATGTGTGCTCCTTCTTGTGGTCGGTCTGAGCGGTGGCCTGGTGCATACGGGAGTCGATAGTCTACTTTCGGAAATCTACTCGGACGTCAGAACTAGAGTTCTCAACCTGGTTCACATTTTCTTTGGTGTAGGTGCTTTCCTGGGTCCCATAATCGTGGGGACTGTTCTTCTCGTTTTTGGCTGGTGGAACCTGGTGTATTGTCTGGTGGGCATGGGAGCTCTCGGCCTCTTCTTCCTTTTCCTCACTCAGAATCTGAAAGAGGTCGAGCCCCCATTGCCTGAGACTCACACTGGATCCTGGAAGAACCTGACCTACCTGACAAAATCAACTCCCTTTTGGCTTCTCACTCTAGGAATGTTCTTCTATCTAGGGGCCGAGGTATCCCTACTGTCTTGGCTGCCTATGTTCATAGCCAGGGTAAGAAATGCTTCCACCGTGGCAGCTGGCTACACAAATTCCGTATTCTGGGTTACTCTTCTTGTGGGCAGACTATCCTTTGTTTACCTTTCCGGCAAAATCTCCACACCCAGGCTTCTGATGTTGGCCGCTTTAGGTACAACATTCTCCGCTGTCGGAGTCTTTTCCCTTACCAATCACATCTTGATAATAACTCTTTTGGCCTGTACGGGGCTTTTTGCTTCCGGGATCTATCCTACTATTCTCGCTTTGGGGGGGCACACCTTTCCTGAGAGAACGGGGATGATCATGGGGATTCTCAGCGCCGCGGGTAGCCTGGGAGGAATATGCTTCCCTTGGTTGGTCGGCTTTGGCTCAGAGTACTTGGGGCTGGCCCGAGGAGTTTTCATGATACCCATTGTGATGGGCCTCGCTGCAGCCACCTTCGTCTACTTCGAAAGAAGATTAATCAAGAGGCCAGCATGAAGAGTTCCCTCATTGGCCCGTAGGTACTTCTTCTTGGGATTTTTGACTTGACAGGAAGCCTCAATGCTGTTAACCTTCGGGCAACAAAAACGTAACCTCAATGTCTGGAGGACTGAAGATCAACATTACCTGAAAGGAGCATGGGATGAGCCCGGTATCACAGGAAAAGGTCGCTGAGCTAGAGAAGAGAGCGCGTTTTATCCGTCAGCAGATTATTAAGATACTGGGAGAGGCCGGCGGAGGCCACTACGGGGGATCGCTCTCAGTGGTGGAGATTCTCGTAGCGTTATACTTCCATATCCTGAAAATTGACCCTGAAAATCCGCTCTGGCCTGACCGTGATCGTCTTATTCTGAGCAAGGGTCACGCCTGCGCCGCCCTCTGCCCGGTTCTTGCCGAGCGAGGCTTCTTTTCCCAGGAGCTCCTCTCAACCTTCAATAAACTGGATAGTCCCTTTGGCATGCATCCGGATATGCACAAGATCCCCGGGTGTGATATGAGCACCGGCTCCTTAGGACATGGGCTGCCTGTTGGCGTAGGGATGGCCCTGGCAGGAAAGATGGATAGGAAAAGCTTCCGAGTCTTTGTTATTCTGGGGGATGGAGAGAATCACGAAGGATCAGTATGGGAAGCGGCCATGTCAGCAGCTCACTATAAGCTGGACAATCTTATCGCCATTGTGGACAGAAACACACTGAGTCTAGATGGACCAACTGAGGAAATCATGTCTCTTGAGCCTCTGCAGGAAAAGTGGGGAAGATTTGGCTGGCATGTTCAAAACATAAATGGCCATAACGTAAGAGACATGGTCAGATCCGTAGAGTCCATCCAAAAAGGTAAACCTAATGTGATCCTGGCTCAAACTGTCAAAGGCAAAGGGGTATCTTTTATGGAGGGCGAGTACGCATGGCACGCTCGGGTGGCCACCCCTGAGGAGGAGGCTCAAGCTCTCAGGCAACTGGAAACTCAGACAACACATTAAGAAAGAGGGGAGAATGGACAAAATCAACTCCAGGTTGTTAAGAAGCAAGTTCACAGAGCGTGTGTCACCAAGGGACGCCTTCTCTAAAGGCCTGCATGAAGTGGGCAAGGAGAACAAAAATGTCCTCCTTCTCACCGCTGATGTTTCCCAATCATTGGTTCGAATCAGGAATTTCATAAAAGAGTTTCCGGAGCGATACTTTAACTTTGGAGTAGCTGAACAGAATATGATGGGAGCTGCGGCGGGACTGGCCACCTGCGGTAAGATTCCCTTTGTTACAACTTTCGCCTGTTTTGCCAGTATGAGGACCTGTGAACAGGTAAAGAATGACATCGCCTACCCAAAACTCAATGTAAAAATTGTGGGCGGTTACTGTGGGGTAGCGCTGGGTAAAGGAGGAACAACCCATCATGCCACTGAGGATATCGCTATTATGCGAAGCATAGCCAATATGGTGGTGCTGGCTCCAGCAGATGCTGTGGAAGTAGGGAAGACCATCAAGGCTGCTGCCGAGTATGACGGTCCCATTTATATTCGCATCGGCCGCGATCCTGAGCCAGTTATCTACCGGGATGATTATTCTTTTGAGATAGGGAAGGCCTTGACCTTAAGGGAGGGCAGGGATGTCACGGTGATAGCCGCAGGAAAAATGGTCTATCTCGCTCTCCTAGCCGCGAAGAAAGTAGAAGATGAGGGAATTGACACTCGGGTGCTCAACGTCCATACCATAAAGCCCCTGGATCGAAAAAGCATCATCCAGGCAGCCCGGGAGTGCCGCGGAATAGTTACCGTAGAGGAACATAACATCCTGGGGGGATTGGGTGAGGCGGTGGCTGGCTGCTTGGCTGAGGAGTACCCTGTCCCCATGAGAATAATGGGATTCAAGGATACCTTCTGTGGGATTGGACCTGCCGATGAGCTTTTGGAAAAACACGGGCTGACCCCCTCCAAAATAGCCGAGACCATAAGAGAAATCGCCAGGCTATAGACACCTCATTTTTAACGCTCATGTTCAAGCTTACCCACCTTGTGAATTTTTTCCTTTTTCGCCCACGTCCACAAAAAGAGATTTTTCATTAGTTTGCGTGACCGCTGTAATTTCTGTATAATGAAGGCCGCCAAGCACGTGCCGGAGTGGCGGAATTGGCAGACGCGCTGGACTTAAAATGCAAAAAAGCGAAATCTAGAAAGTAGGTCCAGAGGCGTCAAACCCACCTCAGACAACCCCCACACGTAATCTTCCTACCTCACCAATTTGTACCAATCATACGACTTTGTATCTCACCTGGACACCATTTGGACACCAGTGTAATACCTATTTGTCGTTTTGGGCGCCCGTATTAGTTGACTACTATTCTTTTTTTACTACTATAAAAGATGACATTATATCCTTCGACATAGCTGGCGGCAAGCCGGATCTTGGAGAGTTGAGGAGGATCTGGCCTAAAAGGCACACTGTCTGAAACAAGAGACGACCAAACCCGAGGTCTTGAACATGCCAGCTGGTTACCCAAGTTATGCCGCGCCTCGCAATTGCCCATTCTTTTGAAAAGAATGGGCTTTTTTGTTGAGTCATGTACGAATTACCAGGATAGCTAGCAAAGAGGGGGTGAGAAAGAGAAAGTCATATATTAACGTCTGTCTCAAGATTAGTCAGGAAAGAAAAGCAAGCTCCAATTCAACTTGAATAACTAAAGACCTGTATCAACCGCTGGAAGAGCTCCACGCGCAATTTAGCAAAAACGGAGAGAAAATTAGCCAAAACAAGAGGGCTTTTTATCTTCTTGAAGGGAGAGAATGGCTATAGACTACCGGGTCCTTGTCTTTTCTTTTGTTTTCTCTCCGCCTCTCAAGCACTAGTTTATAGAGAGATGAGAAGGGGATCATAATGGAAGGAAAGCGAAATGAACAAGAGGGGCTAGGAAGAATCAAGCTGATCCGTGCCCAGGAGCTTATTGGCAAGAGAAGGCCCTTGCACAGCCTCTCCATGGTGATCACGGCGTTCATCCTGATACTAAGTTCTAACCTTGCGCAGGCAGAAAGACAAGAAGGAGCCATAAGGTGGCAAGCAAATTGGATCTGGTACAAAGGTGAGGCAAGTCCTCGCAACTCCTTTTTGTATGCAAGAAAAGAGGTAGAGATCCCTGCCCTGGTGAAAAGGGCTGAGTTCAAGTGTTCCGCTGATAGCCGTTATCAGCTATTCATTAACGGCACATTAATAGGTCGAGGGCCAGCGCGTTCCGATCCGCGTTGGCAAAGCTATGATACATATGAAGCAAGTGCCCATCTGGGTCTCGGTAAAAATGTTATAGCAATGCTGATTCACCACTATGGTGAAGGCACTGCCAGCTATATCCCAGGAAGAGGGGCTCTTTTGTTCCAAGGTGAAGTAATGTATACCAACGGGGATACTTTGGGTATTTTATCCGATGATACATGGAAGGTACAGACCTCCTCTGCCTGGCACAAAGATGCCCCTCGAATTAGTTATGCTTTAGGATTTCAGGAAATA
>CAYYHL010000065.1:0-9268 GCA_964471775.1 uncultured Clostridia bacterium | reverse complement strand
CAAATTCTTCATCTGATGCCAAATCCAGAAAAAACTGCTCAAAACCCCTCATCCACGTGGAAGTTTCCATAAAAGAATTCATGGGAAAAGCACATTTTATGGCGTAATCTGTTTCGTTATACAGCCTCTTTACCTCTTCCCTGAGACCATCAGTTCGACCAGGTGCGTGGGGATCTGGCCAAGGATAGCGTTCAATATCCTCCACCTTAACATCTGCGAGGGGGTATCCAACAAACTCTACGTATGAGCCCACGTCTTTTCTTATCATTCCCCATTCGTTGATGATGGTGCCATCTGGATTGATCGTGGGTTTGTGTCCTCGGGGAGGCCTCGGAAACACGGTCACTATATCTACGTTCAATGCCTCAAGCACACGTTCATCAAACCGAGCGACAGTTCTCCACTCAGTAAACTCACTCCTATCATCGTTGATTCCTAAGAAATCAACAAAACGCTTGTATGCATCATCAGTCATTCCTGCAGCCCATGAACAATCCTTTGGCACACGATCCGGCTCCTCGTGATTAAGAGCGCTAACTACCCGTTCTCGTTTGGTCATCTTAGCCTCCTCCTTAGCTAATTACGCCGGACGGTTAGCCTTGAGCGCTTGCTGACAGCTACCCTGATTTCGGCCATCCTTGTTTTCCTTCCTCACCAGTTTCCGGTATTTCTCTGCCCTGTTTATTCTTCATGTACTTCCCGTCAAATAGTCGTATTTGCGTCGCGTTATCCTCTAGAAAACGCACAATATCGCTAAGGAACCAGATTTGTCAAACCGGAATTCTTGACGTGTATAGGTTGTAGCCTGAGTCAAGTTCGACAGTACGTTTTTTGAATCTCTCATTCCTTTATCGCACCCATGGTAAGACCCCGTACAAGATGTTTTTGTACCGCCATGGCAAACAGAATCATAGGAAGGGAAATGACTATAGCTGCGGCGCCTACCTCATTCCAAGTGACCTGTGCTTCGGTCATAAAGGTAAGGGCCGATGGAGGAAGAGTCTTTGCATTTCTACCAGTGATCACAAAGGCGAAGGCGAACTCATTCCAGGACAATATCAGACTAAATATGGCGGTGGCTGTCAAGCCGGGGGTAGTCAAGGGTAAGGTGATCCTTGTGAAAGCGCCAAACCACGAGGCTCCATCTATCATTGCTGTCTCTTCCAGTTCACGGGGAAGATCCTCAAAGAACCCTCTCATCATCCATATGACAAAGGGCAGCTGCATCGCTGTGTAGAGAAAAATAAGACCGGTTCGGGTATCCAACAGTTTCCATCTTAGGAAAAGCATGTAAATGGGAATGATTATTGCCAAGGGAGGCATCATTCTGTTAACCAAAAACCAGAAAGCAAAGTCTTCCCTGCCAGCAAATTTAAATCGGGCAAGCGAATAGGCTGCTAACGTACCGATTAACATTGAGACAAAAGTTGCCGAAAAAGCAATAATGACACTATTCAATAAGAAACGAAACGAATCTTTTTCGACGAACAACACCTTGTAAGCTTCAAGATTGGGCTTAAATATCCATACCGGTGGAATTGCAAAGGCATCCACTTTGTGTTTTAAAGAAGTCATAAGCATCCAAAACAATGGAAAACATGCTATTACACAAAGTAGGATCAATAAGATCCAAAACAGACCCTTGAATAGACGCCTTTTCATCTTTCTATTCTTGGAAAGATAGCTGTTCCTTTTCATCTCAGAGGGCTTCCTTTTTTCTAAAAGTCTTAACTGCAACCCAACTCGTAGCAAAAATGATCATTAACATGAAGATTGCTGCTGCAGCTCCTCTCGAAACATAAAAGAATCGAAATGTTAGACGGTATAGATAAATACTGAGAACTTCCGTGACGTTGCTAGGACCTCCCTGCGTGAGGGCATAGACCTTATCAAAGACTCTAAAGGCATCCATCGTCCTTATGATAAGACAGATAAACACAGCGGGCTTCAATAATGGCAGAGTCACATGTACGAATGTTTGCCATGGACTAGCCCCATCCACTTTAGCTGCTTCGAGCGGGGCCCGCGGCAGGGAGGCGAGGCCAGCAGACAGAACTAAGAACATAAAAGGGGTCCAGTGCCACACATCAACCATCATAACAGTGAACAAAGCCCAGTCTTTATTCTCAAGCCAAACAGGAAACTGAATCCCTAGCGCATCTTGAAGGAGGCCACCGTAGTAGGTAACAAACCCATATTGAGGGTAGAGCAGAGATTTCCACATAAGACCGACTATAATAGGCGTGGTCACCATAGGGACAATCAGAAGAGATCGGAATAGCCCCCGTCCCTTAAACGTCCTCTCTAGGAACAAAGCTAAACCAAGGCCTAAAGCAAACTGCAGCGCTACCACAGTCACCGTAAACACGATGGTTGTCACAAGGGTAGAGATGAAATAGGGGTCGGTTGCCACCCGTTGATAGTTTTCGAAACCTACAAAACGACTAGCCAGCCACGGTTTTGTAAGCACCGTACTACCCGTACTGAGCACAACTGAATATATGAAAGGGTAGACACCGATAGTTACCAGTACTGCCACACTGGGTGCCAAAAGAAGATAAGGGAGTAGTTTTTTGCTATGCCCATAAGATACAAAGCTGAATCTCCTCTTCTCATTTTGACGTCTTCTCTTGCTCAATATTGACCCGCTCCTTCCGCTTGCGTGGAATTCTTGACTTGGAATTCAGGTTGCGGTAGAACTGTGCAACTAATCATTGAACCTTACACGCCTGAACAGGACAGCCTATTCAGGCGTGTAATCACATATCCATGGCTCTTATCGATATATCTTAATACTCTACCCCCGCCCATTTGGAGGGGAGCTTGTCGTAATACCTTAAGTCTCTCCAGTGCTGTGGGGGAGCCGTCTTAGGATCCTGATATCCCACTTCTCTGAAGATCGTATCGATTTCTTTCTCCATCTCGGCAAGAGCCTTTTCGGGCGTGGCCTCCCCCACCCAGACTCTATTTCCCCACAATGACATAATCTCCATAATCTCTGCCCATTCAGGAATTCTCGGTCGGTAATCAGGATTGGCTTCTTGAAGCATAAATTCGTACGTATGCCCTAGCCAACGCCATTTCTTTCTCACTTCTGGGTCGGTATATGCAGAGTGTCTGGCGGGAGCACCTCCTAGCAATGCCCACTCTTTGGCAAACTTATTGCCAGTCAAGTACTGAAGGAACAGGAATGCCGCTTCTTTGTTCTTGGAATCAACGTTCATTGCGAGTCCCCAACTACCCCACAATTCTTGCCTTCCAACGGGACCCCAGGGATGTAAGATGTAGTCCACCTTTCCCGCTAGCTCCGACTTAGTGGGGTCTTCGTAGAGTATGTTGAACGGGCCCCAGGAATGGGTAATTGCGCAGTTTCCAGCTTGAAAAGTGGTAATAGACTCATCCCAGCCGAAAACTCCTGTTCCTGGGGGTGTATATGGTCTCAGACCCACAAGAAATTCCAGGCTTCCAAGTGATTCAGGACCGTTGATAATGCAGTTCCAATCCTCGTCCACTAGCTCACCACCATAGTTATACAGGTAAGCCATCCAAGTTCCACAGAATTCTATTCCGCGGCCAGCCGAACAAATATAACCATATTTCTTGTTCGCTGTGTCGGTTAGCTTCTCTGCGGCTTGCCTGAACTCTTCATAGGTACGCGGGTAGGACACGCCTTTTTCCTCAAACATTGGTCTGTTCAAAGCCAACATTTTCATTCCGGGGGACAATACATAGCTGTAGATTTTGTCGTTGATCACTCCATTACCAGAAAAGTTGCGAGGAACCCAATCATCGATGACGCAAAGCTCTGGATCATAGAGTTCTGGATTTTGAATGTATTTTGTCAGCTCTTCTAGATAACCCGCCTGAACGTACTCCGCTATCCACATACAGTCAGTACCCACGAGGTCGTACCGACCCGTTCTCTTTGACAACTCCAATAACTGTATTTCCCGTGTTTTTGGAAAGGGCACCATTTCAACATGTACTTTAGCCCCGTACTCTTTCTCGAACCTGGGGATCAGCAGATCGAACCCGATTTTGTCATACTCTAGAGCGGGATACAGAATATTCAGAGTGACTCCCTTGAAATCCTTACGCACCTGAGCCCAACCGCTAACGCTGGAAATGCACATAATCATACTCACGAGGGCTACAACAAGGATTCTCTTTTTCTTCATCTGGGACCTCCTGGTGTTTGGTCTCTACTCTCGCGTCACACAATACTCAACTTGGTAGATGGAATCTATCCGATGCGGTTCCACTACGCTTCCACGGGGTTCCTCTGGAACAGAAGACTAGTATTTGGTGCCTCTTTTTAGAAACCCTCCTTATTACCTATGCTCCACGCCTGCCTCCGGGCGCTTTCCTGCTTTCTGGGCTCCCGTATGATTGGCTTTGATTAGGGATCCATGTCTCTAGCGTAACTGTCACCACCTCCTCCATTGCTTATTGACCCCTTTTGGCTACTCTGAAAACTGGGATAGTGCACCAGGTCAAAACGTCCTTTGATAATCAGCTTTTCGGTGAAAAGCTAAAAGCCTGATGTACGCCTACAACCAAACTAACCTGCTACAACATAACTTAATCATTTTACCTTGTCAAGTGGGTGGGCCGAGGCAGAATGACAAATAGGGATGAGGGCAGCTTCGGTGGTGAGAATAGCTAGTACCGGCGCGGATATTTGCTTCCAAAACTCTCCTATATTTTTCTCATCGCCTTGTCGCATAAGCAGTAACAATAAGGATTTAGGCACGAATGTCCGATGTCCGGACGCTGTCCTTTGGGGTGTCTGGATCTTCAGCCGACAGGAAGATATATTGCGGCGAGTTGAATACTGGAGGGAATGGAATCTCTGATCTATTCACACCATAGTAAGACAGAAACTGCAATGATCTTAGCAGCTTTCACAACTTCGGACAGGGAAATAGACTCATTAGAACTATGGGCTTTACCCATTGATCCCGGACCAAATACAACGGTGGGTATCTGGGCATCCTTGAGCAGAAGACGCATGTCGCATGCGGTAGACATGCTTGTGACTTCGGGGTCGTTTCCTAGAATCTCTCGATAAGCGCGGGCCAGTGTATCAACAATGGGCTCACCCGGGTCGATTTCTGCCGCCTCATTCGAGGCTATTCTTCTTATTTTTGGTAGATGTGACCGAAGCCAGGAGTCTTCCTTGGATGCGCTCTTTATCCATTTCCTCAGATGTGTCTCAACTACCCCGAAATCTTCGCCTGGTAGGAGCCCTATCCGACAACTCATCTTTGCCTCAGCCGGGATCGTCGATCGCCAAACCCCCGCCCTCATTGTACAAACGTCCACCGGAACTATACTTCTGAGTCCTTGAGAACGAAAGAGTGGATGGGAGGAGCTCATCCTCCGGTATTCATGAAAATCTTTCAAGGCTTCATATATCTTAATGGCCTTGTCTATTGCATTGACACCTTTTGCTTCTGACACCGGGTGGCCTGCTCTCCCCGTTACCTCTATTTCAAACCTCATCACGCCAGCATGTGCGATTACTGCTCTCAAGTCAGTTGGCTCGGCCACAATGGCGGCATCCGAGCGATATCCCTTGAGGATGCATGCCAGGGTCCCGGCACCACCGTGTTCTTCATCTATGACACTCTCAACGCATATATCCCCGCTTGGTCTGAATCCTGAGCGTTGTAGAGCGGCCACCGCCATGAGTACCGAGGCAACTCCTCCTTTCATGTCAACGGTACCTATGCCAATGAGAGTGTCTCCCTCTACATGCCCTGACCACGGATCATATTTCCATTGACTAACGGGTTCGGGTGTCACAACATCAACATGACCGTTGAGGATTAAAGACTTCCCCCCGCCTGAACCAGATATTGTTCCTACAACCACGGGGCGATTCTTGTATCCAAGCTCAAGTATTTCTGGATATGGATTGAAGGCTGGGTGTTTCTTCAATTCATCCAGGTCCGGCTCCCACATATCCACCTGAAGGCCTATTTCCCTCATTTTCTCAGCCATAATGAGCTGAATCTCCTTCTCCTTACCTATGGTGCTCGGCGTTTGCACCAATTGGCGAAGAAAATCGGAAAAATCACTCTTATCCTGGTCTATGGTGTCTAATACTTTTCTTTTGACATTTTGAAGAGATTTCTTCATCCGTGGGTCACCTTACGTCCTCGTAATCCTACTTCTTCTTTTGAATCCTCACCATGCCCCTATCCGCGTCCAACTCAACATAGTCACCATCTTCGATGACTTCAAAAGGGTCGCTATCAAGATCAGTTATTAAAGGAATCTGGTTCACGACGCATCCAAGAACCGCCAGGCAATCAATGTCAATATTGATAAGACCCGCAGGAGCATTTTTTTCTTTGTGGCCTAGGGTCATCCACATATCATTTGCTGAGGAGCCCTTGGTAGATGGCATGAGAAGAATCTTGTCTTTAAGACTTCTACCTTTCAAAGGATGAGAAGCCTCAGTTACTCTCCCCGTCACTGGATCATATTCTGATCGAAAACAGAGGCTCACTCTGCTCACTATAGCTTCCCCCGCAGCATACCCTCCGACAACCTTCCTTCCGTGAAGTGTCACCAACTCCAATATAGACCTCCTCTTGTTACCATCACGATAGTCTTCCCTTCACTGCCAGGTCAATGCACTCCTCCGTGTTTGTCACGAAGACTTTCGCCTTTAACATATTCTGGCAATAGTGGGCCTGTTTAAATGAGTTTGTCGCTACGGTCTTGGGTAGAAATAGTATGCTGCCCCCAGCCAGGCAATAATCATATAGCAATCTCCCTCCAGCTTCCTGTATCCTGTCTGCATATCCCATTCGTTTGGCATCTGCGAAAGTCCCATAGGAAGTGCATACCCAAAATTCAACGCCGTGAGCGACTGTTCTGTCTTGCAAAGCCGTGGCAACCTCTCTTATTTCGTCTAGAGAGCAAAAAGGGCAACCCAAAACAACAGTATCTATTCGCTCGCTTGCCTCTATAGTCCTCATTTCTTGGTAGGTTTCCTCGAGTTCCTTTTCAGTGAAGGATATTCTTTCTTGGGGACTTTCCCCTTGAAGAGCTTGTTCTAGCGAGGGTGCTTCCGGAGTGATACCTACAATATGGAACATGGTAACCTCTTCGCCCGAATAGGGTAGCGAAGCAGAAAGTTGCTTGGCTTCTTCCAAGCTTATATGCTCGATTTCCTGAAACACAGGGATTCTGGATTTTGCGATTTTGCCAACATAAAATCCTAGTGCTCCCCAATCAGAGGCACTTTCAAGCCTCACCTGGACATCAACAACAAAATCCCCCTTCCGATTCTTATCCAGAAGAACACCAAATTCAGGAACGAAGCCTAGCAGAGCTGCTCCTATGGAGCTTGCTCGGCCATGCCGGGTAGTTCGAGCCCCCAGGATGGAGTTAGCATATACTACTGCGGATGACTCAGTCCAGGCACATATTTCCCCAAAGACGGGAACGTTCCCTACTAGGTAGGGGGTACAGGTCCAGGTGGCGAGAATTCCTGCTTTCCCTGCAAGAACAGGCAGCTCGCGGGAGAAATCTACTTCTTCTTTGCGAAGTCCCATTTCTGGTCGATAATGCTCCAGGTTTATCCCGCGATTATGTGTAGTAGTAAGGCATTTGACTTTGCATGAACAAATCTCGCGAAGTTCAGAGATGTAGCTTCTCATGGTCTCCAATGATAGACTCTTTATGAGAGGTGTACGAATAAGAGCGTGAACACTTGAAACCGGGACCATCCTCGAAGCACCTAACGCATCACCCCATTCGACCAGCCACCGCAGGTACCTCGTCAACAAGGGTTCTCCTTTGCCCTGAAGCAATTGTCTTTGCTGCTCGGTTAATTCCATGAGAAACCTCTTTTCTTCTGAGATTGCGCTTGCCGTGATAGAACAATCAAGGAGCCAGAGAAAAAGTATCCTTTTTGATAGATATACTTTTTGCCCATTTCCTATCGTCTCTATCTGGGAAGTCCTCACGGTGATGGCTTCCCCGACTCTCTTTGCGGATCAAAGCTGCCTTTGTTGCTACGAATCCTACCTCCATTAGGTTCTGAACCTCAAGGGCCTCATGCAGCTCACTCTGGCTTTCAATGAGTAGCTGGGGCCATAGGTCATTCTTGACTTTTTCGATTTGACGAAGGGCTTCCGAAAGGCCCTCTTCAGTTCGAACCACCATAGTGAACTGACTCATAACATCTTGAACGTTTCTCTTCAACTCTCGGGGCCTAACCTCGCCTCTTTTTTCTTCGATTTCTCTTATTCTGTCAACTTCAACTTGGTAGGCTTTCTCATTGATGGTATCTCTTTCCCTCTTTTTTGCTTCTTCAGCTGCTCTTCTTCCTGCTCTTTTGCCGAAAACTTGGCAGGTCACTAGCATGTTCCCACCTAGCCGGTCCGCACCGTGGGGACCTCCTGCAGTCTCACCAGCAGCGTAAAGACCCTGAATACTGGAGGTGCCCCACTCATCAATTCTTATTCCTCCATTCAGAGCATGGGCATAGATCGCTATCTCGACCGGCTCTTTTCGTAGATTAATTCCGTGAGAGGCAAACCACTCATACGTGACTGAGGAGTTAGGAACCGAAGCTATAGTATCTTTACTTATTTTCGTTAGATCTAGATAAATGGGCCCCGTCTTGCAAGTTTCTTTTGTGATGGCGATATCAATATACTTTGATATAGCCCGTGTGCTAAAAGGATAATGCGTTGCCCGGGAATCCATGCATTCTTCTACCCGCAGATTAGATGGCAGGCGTTTTTTCAAGAACCGCCCTTTCTCTTTGTTATAGATTTGGGGATGAAGTAACCAGACTATTCGGTTTAGCTCGCTCACCGGATTCACGGTACCAAAGCCCATTTGGAGAAATTCCATATTGACTAATTCAGCACCTGCTCTATACGCCATTGCGTAGCCATCCCCAGTAAGGTCAGGTGGATTCAGGTTCATTCTAAACAGTCGACCCGCTCCCCCGGTGGCCAGAATAGTTGAGGGAGCCGTGACTATAAGGAGATTCCCCCGAGAGTCGATCGCAGTGGCTCCAAGGCAAATGCCATCCTGGATAAGCAAATTAGTCGCCATAGTTGAGGACTGCACCCTTATACCTGTCTTTTCAATGAGAGCGCTGAGGGCCTTCATTATTGGAATGCCATGGCCCTTAATGTAGTGTGTCCGAGGTTTTGAGGAAAAGCAGGCCTGTCTTACGAAGTGCTTCCCTTTCGTAGTCTCAAACTTAACACCCCAGTTCTGGAGCTCGTGGAAC
>CAYYHL010000064.1:0-9397 GCA_964471775.1 uncultured Clostridia bacterium | reverse complement strand
TCATAACTGCCTGGGGAGAGTATATGTTTGCCCTGATTCTCCTAATGACCAGCGCCCAAAGAACCGCTCCCTTGGGTCTGGCGACATTCACGGCGGAACAGTATATTGAATGGGGTCCTCTTCTAGCAGGATCCTGGCTCATAATTTTGCCCGTTGTGGTTTGTTTTCTTCCTCTGGCTAAGTACTTTATCAGGGGATTTATGGCTGGAGCTGTAAAAGGCTAGGGCTTGGCTAACCAAAACTCTGTGCAAGGAGGGTAAGGATGATAAGATCAAGAAAAGTAGGTTTTGGGCAACTGATACTCTCTTCTCTTCTCCTGCTTAGCTTCCTCTGGATCTGTGGATTTACCCCAGGCAGGGCATCCCTTTCTCAGGGAGTCAAAGTAGATATTCTCAAAGATGTCTACATTCTTCCTGCGGCTGAATTGCAGACTACCAAAACCCACCCCGATGTCATCGAGATAGCCAATGAGTACCTCAAGTTTTGGTTGGTTCCTAATCGTGGACGCCTTGTCTTTGACTATTTTTTCAAACCGACGGAGCACACTCAGATTTATAATGATACCAGGCCATCCCCTACAATGACGCCGGCTGGATACATAGTAGAATTTGGAGGATATTACCTCTCGGTTCCCTGGAACTCAAGAGCTCGTCAACCCTACGATTTGGACTACAAGATAGTTGATGAGACCCCTGCAAAAGCCGAAGTTTACCTGTGGGGCAAAGACCTTCTCAAGCATATTCTTATGGAAAGCTGGATAACCGTAGGACAATCCTCCTCCTTAATAGCGATAAAGATCAGACTAACTAACAGAGGCAAAAGGAAGTGGAATATCAAATTTAGCGACTATGCAGTAATTGCTCCCGGAGGAGCGCTTACCCCGAACAGTGTTTTTGTGATCCCCACTTCAAAGGTCAAGATTGCTAAGAGTGAGAATGAGTGGATGGGAGATGAAGAGAGTGTGGTGAATTGGCCGCAAAACTGGTCCAATTGGGGCAAATTCAAACAAGCAGGTTCATTTTCTACAGAGACAGATGATATGTCCGGGCCCTTTGCAGGGATGATTAACCATGACAGCGGGGATACCTTCATCAAACTGTGGGAACCAGCTCATTTCTTTGACGAGCTTGAAATATGGAGCTGGGGTGCGAGCTATGAGACGGTGAAAAACGGTACTCCCACTGTCAACTTTGAAACCAAAAAGCGAATCTTCTCTCTGTCTCCTGACCAATCAGTAGAGCTTTTTACTTATTTCTACGCTTTGAAAGATATGGAAAATGTGACTACGGCGAATACAGGCTTTGCAGGGTGGATAGGTCCCGATAAGACTGTCTACAGACTCGATAAGGATAGAATTTTGAAGATAAAATCTCAGGTAGGTACAAGCAAAAATTATGAAAACGTAGATATGGTCATTTACTTACTAGATCAAAAGGAAGAAGTGCAAAAAGAAGTGCATCGTGAGCATATCGCTACCATAACGCCAGAGGGACCTTACTCAGTTGCTTCTAGGGTCGAGCTGGGCGATTTGCCAGAGACGGAGAACGAGTATTCTATTAGAGCAGATTTGTTTGATGCGCAGGGCAATCCTCTTTTCACCATGAAATCCGCGTTATTTACAGTAAAGCAAAGGTAGGATCCGGGTGAATTCTTGTCCAAAAGATCCCAGGTTTTGTAGGAAGAAAGGTTATTCGGGAAAAGGTCGTCGTCGCGGAAGTACGCTACCGTTTCCCGCAGGTTTAGTTCTTAAGCCTCTGTTGAACAGCGTTGCTTTCTAGTTCTCGAATCGCGTCATGAGCAATCCACCCGGCACTTCTTGAATTCATTTCTTGAATTTCTTCTGCAGTTTCAATAGCTTTCCGGTTCAAGTTGATATTGCGCTTTCCAATTTGCCTGAGTGCCCAATTTACAGCTTTCTTAACGAGGTTTCTATCATCAGAAGCTTCCCTTTTTATGAGGGGGAGAAATCTTTTAAACCGCTCATCATCAGCTTTCTTATCACTAACAGCCAACCGGGCCATTAATACGAAGCCTGCTCTTTTCACGAACTCTTCGTCTCTTGAACTCCATTGAGCGCATTTTTGATATGCCAGTTTCATCTTCTCAAAAAGATTCATACAGCACTGGTCACAAATCTCCCAATAGTCAAAGTCTTTCACCCATCTTTCCATTTGCTCCTCGGAAACCTCACTCGGGTCATCAATCATACTCGCAAGTATTCGAGTTTCACGAATATCTTCTGCCCAGAGCTGTTGAGCCAGCCTATGGTCTTTCCCTATTTTTCTGGCAATATTTCTTAGGTTGGGTATTGACACCCCGTAGGTTCTCTCTGGTGTAATTCCATATTTTGCCATACCCTGTATTGTTTTAGAATCAGAGAGAGATTCGAGCTCTTTAAGGGTGTCATAGTATGATACCCTTCTCACCCTATGCGGAGCGTCGTTCTGTCTCTTTTGCCGGTAGCCCAATACTGTCTTTCCTTTCTCTTCAGACACTCCCCCATGTCCTGGAGGGAAGTTTCATGTCGCCTCATCGGGTTTTTTCGCATAAACCTTGATGCTCATGACCGAACTTGCGGTTTCTTTTGCCTTCTCTGGCGAGATGCTTAGGTTTTCCATGAGCGCTTTTGCCGTAGGATCATCAACGATAAACTCGATAGGAAAAGATGTCTCATCCACTATCCTCACCTTCCGAAATCCTGCCGCTTTTATGGCGCCTATGTACTCATCCCTCATAATCGCTCCAGAGATACAACCAACATATGCTTCAGCAGAGTTCTTTATGGCGTCGGGCAGCTCCTTCAGAAGCACTAGATCCGAGACCATCAACCTGCCGCCAGATCTTAGAGCCCTGAACACTTCTTCAAAGACCTTTTTCTTGTCAGGGGAGAGGTTGATAACACAGTTTGAGATAACTGCGTCAACTGAGCTATCAGCAACCGGGAGATTCTCAATTTCTCCCAGTCTGAACTCAACATTCTCGTAGCTTTCTTTCTCAGCGTTTTCTCTTGCCTTCTCAATCATCTCGGGTGTCATATCCACACCAATGACTTTTCCCTTCTTGCCAACCTTGTTCGCAGCGAGAAAACAGTCTAATCCTCCGCCTGAGCCAAGATCAAGCACTATTTCACCTTCTCTTAAAGAAGCAAGAGCAACAGGATTCCCACACCCAAGTCCTAAATTCGAGCCTTCGGGAACAGCTTTAAGGTCTCCCTCGCTATATCCTATCTTCCTGCTGATGTCCTCTGCTAGATTATCAGTTCCGCAGCACGAAGCTGCAGGAGCACAGCAGGAGTTATCCTGTTTCACAATCTTGGCATAGCCCTCTCTTACCACCTTCTTTATTTCTCTATCTTTCATTCTAGTCCCCTCCGAAGTTATCTATCGGTATTATGGTGTGCTCATCTCCTTCATCATAGGAGCCAGTAGGTCCTTTGTCATTTCTGCTAAATCCTCGGCCTTAATGAGAGAAATGCAGCATACCTTCCTATCTTTTTCCCAACTTAAGACTGCCAACTTGTCCCCAGCACCAATCTTTGCCTTCTCCCTTATCTCCTTAGGGAGCACCATCTGTCCCCTCTCATCCACGCTTACTACTGATTCAACCTTGCAGCAGCTCCGTCCCTTATTGGTCGACACGGAGCAAGATTCTTTCCCATCTTTCTTTGCCATGAAGTTTATCTCCCTGATAGGAATTTCAGAATAGTCAGCTTATTCTGATAAGTCATTATAATACAAAAAGGTCGATTTGTCAAGCCCTTCCCAAAAAGACCTTCTATTGTGAGGACAGGAGCAATTCCACACATTCTTCCTCTTGAGAGCTTCTTGACAACTCGTCTATTCTAAAGTTCTGATGTCGCTGGAATAAGGAGAATTCATAATCCAACCTTCACTCTGTATTTCACCTTAATCTCTTCGTCTTTGGGAACATTAACATCGAACCTTATGGTGAAGGCATCAATCTTTTCGTAAGGATGACTACTACTTATTATCTGCCAGTTCCCCAACAATAGTTCTACTATACCCACCGTTATGTTGGTTTCTTTGTGGTTTCTTAATGTAATTTCCCACTCTGATTCATGAAGTCTTGTAGTGATTTTTTTGTAATCTGTCTGGATTCTCTCTGCCACCACGTCAAAAGCCTCGCCAACCTTAAGCTTAATTTCTTCATCTTTTGGAGTATGTTCTATTCTGTCCTCGCCTATAAACTGCAAGCTCCCTTCGTCGTCCTTCTTATACAGGTGCATAATTCCTGCCGGGAGAGGCATACCGAGATCCCCATCTTTGGAATTCTTGAATTTGATATAGACATTCACCGGTTGTTTCGGTGTCTCTTCCGTATAGGGCCTTGTAAAATAGCTCCTGGTCCCGTAGACAAGGAGCTCTTTTTCGGCTCCCACACCAGGAGCTTCAAGCAGGCTTATCTGTTTTGTCTCTTTGTCCTTTACGGTGGTTTCTCTCTTAAGATCATAGAGGTGATATTCAAAAAAGGCCCTCTCTTCAAATGACGGGGCCTCTGCCTCTGGCATTGCTTTCATCATATAGGACCTCTCCCCGAATCTTTCTGTAGCCCGATGAACTTCGCCTGCTACTAACTTCAAGCGGGCGTTTTTGTAAGTTGCACCGCTTTCATTAGCCAGTGTAACCCAGCCAGATATGTCAAGAGATGTGTCATCCTCCTGCAAAACCACAACATAGTCTGCCTTCCAGTTCATGTTGCTGGTAAGATAAGATACTTCCAGTTTATGGGCTTCTTTGGTCCTGTTGTCATAAAACCACATAAGGGTTGGCTTTGCTGTGAAGTTTTCGGGTATTTCTGGGAGAACTTTATAACCGGGGTGACCAAGATATATCTCATCGTTTATTTCGTAAATCTGCCCCTGCTCATTGCTCAGTAAAGTTGCCTCCACTACTTCTTTTCGGTCCTGAAACTCGTTCCAGAGTATTATCTTTATTTTTTCCCCCACATACTTATCAAGAAGTTTATCAGCACTCATAAGGTCGTAGTGGTATGTCTGTTCCAGGATGGCGAAATCCCCTGGATGATTGAGTGATTCTGCATGAACCGTTACAGGGATAATATGCGAAGCGATGTCGGTGAATCTTAGTTCGGCCTGACCGACAGGAAGTTCAACCTTCCGGGTATCCTTTACCAGGCCAAGGTTACTACTGTACACCGTCAGTTGAACTGCCAGTTGCTCATCAGTCGTGCAATCAAACACGCTCTCGCCCACTGCCACTATGGGCCAGGCGAGGTGAAGCGCCAAACAAAAAATGAGCCATCTAACTTTCATGACTTCTCCCCCCTCTTTTTTTCTCTATTTCTCTCCTGTTATGGCTTTGGTTATATCTTCGGGTTTCACGCCTGGGCTCTGAACACCCGTTTTCTCGTAGAACTTCTCTATTCTCGGTGTAAGCTCCTTTTCTTCCCTATTACTTTGCTTCAGGGTATCTTCCAGATTTGATAGCTCTCTCTTCGGATAGAGGGTGAAGTCACCGGAGATGGCTATATCTTTAAGTATTTTTTTATCTACTTCCTGAGCAGTCCGTATTAGACCACCCCTTGCCTTGTACATTCCGTAGAGGATCTCTACCCCCTCTTTGATTTTTACGCCCCTTGGAATACGTGGAGTCTTTTTGAAGATAAATTCGGGAGAACTGAACCACAATGAGAGTTCTGCCATCTTACGAACAATCTCGTCAGTTAGCTGCACAGTTTCAAGCTTTCCCAGGGTATTCTCGAATCTTTCCTTCAGGACCTTTACAATTTCTTTTCTTGGTGGGATGCTTCCCAGCTCCCGTTTCATAGTGGATACATTCTCTTTCATGGTTTTGAAAATTTTGTCGCGGAATTTCTCATCAGGAACTTTGATAGCGTGCACCATCTTATGGTAGTCGAAATCAAGGATGACCGAGCCTACAAAAGCCATTGAGTCTGCGATGTCACCGCCACCAAGACCTGCAATCTTGCGACCCTCAGAAGTCACAATGTCATTCACTTGGCGAAAAGAGGTCTTTATGCCGAATTCTTCATAAGTCTCTATAGGCGGATCTGAAAGATACCGGTAGATGTCGCCTATTTTCCTTGGAAAATGGGGATTGTCCCGATTCCACACTACATGATAGAAAATCTGGTTGCGATCAAGGTACACCGCACCGCCCCCCACCTCTCGCCTGAAAACTGGGAGACCTTCTTTTTTGCAATATTCAAAGTCAACCTCCTGCTTTGCATCCTGAAAATACCCTATACTAATGAATGGCGTTTTGGGTGATACGATATCAAGCGCCTCCACACCCATTCTCCCAAGGGCGTGGAAGATTAGCATAGATTGCTCCCACGGTCTCTCACCCAGGTTCAATAGATACATAATAAACCCTCCTTACCGGCTTCATGAAACCGAGCGTTCCTGGCTCGTTAATACATATGAAATTCGCTTCTTATCAGACCGCGGAGGATATACGAAGTTCGTATCCTTTCTCATTTGACCCGTACGGGCTTTTCCTCTGTTCTTCCTCCCTTTATGACTTCGAGCAATCTTGTTACATTATAGTAAAAATAGAGAAAAAGAGGAAGGCAACTCCTCACACTGCTGCTCTTGGCGCTGCCATACTTGGAGTGGTAGCGGCGGAAATGATGTGACGAAGAGATTGAAAAAGACAAAACTGAAATGAATCTTATCAGTAATACCCAAACTCCTCCACTGCATCAAAGAAAGCCTCTACATTTTCCCATGGAACCTGGGCAGATACAAAATGAGTAGGGGCAACGATAAATCCCCCTCCCTGGCCTACTTTATTAATCATCTCCCTCACATTACGCCTCACATCTTCGGGCTTGCCCAAAGGCATAACAGTTTGCACCCCTATAGTACCAAAAAAGGAAAGCCTGCTTCCATACAGCCTTTTGAGCTCCACGGGATTCATGCATTCCGGTTGAATAGGATTAAGAACGTCAACCCCGATTTCAATTAATTCTGGAATAACGGGCGCGATAAAGCCGTCGCTGTGATAGAAAATATGGATATGAGGATTTACTCGTTTTGCACTATCAATCAGATGTTTCAATCGAGGTTTTAACCACTTTCTCCACATATCTGGGCTCATAAGCATTGCTTCCTGTGTCCCTATATCATCTGCTAACCAGAGGATATCTACTCCGGCCTCAGCGAAGCGAGTCGAAACCTCTGCATTGATCTGTGTGATTTTGTCCAAGAGAGCGCGAGCAAGGTTGGAATTGTCATAGAAATCCACGAAAAGATTATCCATACCTCGCAGTTGCCAAGCTGTCTCGAAGATAAAACCTCCACTAATCTCTGTGAGACGTCCGATCACTGCGTACTCTCGCTCATGCAGCTTTCCCACCTCCTTCTCCAGATCCTTATGCCTGTATGAGGCCATAAAATTGGGCCATGGGTATTCCAGAACTTCCGCTTCGGTTTTGAAGGTAGCCATAGGATAAAGCTCTCGTTTCACGTGTCCCTCTGATCCTGCTACAAAGGGGATTCCCCAGTCATCAAAATCCGTATCCTCTGGTAAGGACTCATCGCAGTAAGTGGAAAAGTCAGGTAGCTTCTTGGCAGGCTTAAATCCCACCCGACGAATCTCTATACCAAAGTAATCTTCATAGTTATCAGTCCCTATTTTATCACGCATTTTCAGTTTCATCTCGGGCGTAAAGCGAATGTGCTTGGGCACATTGTCCGGCTCTCTTCGAGATAAAGTAGTCAGCACC
This sequence comes from uncultured Clostridia bacterium, assembly GCA_964471775.1. GTDB lineage: Bacteria > Aerophobota > Aerophobia > Aerophobales > AE-B3A > SOJT01. Next base: position 1,666 of record CAYYHL010000064.1, on the reverse strand, counting down.
CTATTTCTGGGTGTCATGATTGGCTCCTGTGCCTTTTGCCGCATGTCCGGCAATTTCGGGCTCGCCCCTCAATATCTTCTAGACTGCTCCGGACTCCCTTAAGAAATCGCGGATTAACGAAGGCCGCTAGTTTGCGCAACCTCATGGGTATAAGACAGTCCGAAGACACAGCTATTGATGGCTGGGACGTTCCAAAGGAAGACCCAGACTTTTCAATTCACCATACAAACTCCTTATCTCCCTCTCATCAAAATGTCTTTGAGGAGAGATCACGTCTCCTACCTCAATTCCTCGGAATTGCAAGGCCTTCTTGAAATAGCACACATGTCGTCCCTTCTTCAGTATTTTGGCGATCTTTGTGACTAGGTCCTGCTGTCTTTTTGCCTCCATGTAATCTTTCTTTTGAAAAGCATAATATAGGCGAACAAATGGCTCAGGAAAGACATTTGCATTTCCCGCCACACAGCCAGAAGCACCAAGTGTGTAAGACGGATATATGAGTTCGTCCACACCTATAAGAAAAACTCTAGTTTCTCCAAGACAACTTAAGTATTCGGGTATTCGTCGAAGGTCAAAGTGACTGTATTTCATTCCAGCTACATTCTCAGTTTCATTTATCACGGATCTTAAAAGCTGCGGCGTAATATGATTGTTCGTACTATTGGGAATATTATATAGATATATAGGAAGCTCCGGGGCCGACCGAGCAACAGTTACAAAATGATGCTTGAGACTCTCAAAGTCATATCGATAAAAATACGGACTAACAACTGCAGCTCCATCAGCACCAATGTCTCTCGCATGTTTCGTCAATTCAATTGTCGATTTTGTCTCAATACAACCAGTTTGAATAACCACAGGCACCTTTTTTTTCGCCGTCTTTACTACCAGTAATGCAAGTTCTTTCCGAGTTTCCTTTGATAATAGGAATCCCTCCCCTGTTGTTCCACAGGGAAAAAGGCCACTGACCCCCTTTGAGATGAGAAAGTTACATAACTTTTCTACGGCAACCTCGTCGATTTTATCCTGAGTTCCTCTTTCCAGCGCAGTAACAATTGGGACAATAACGCCTTTTAGAACGTTCATTTTTAGCCTAATTCCTCATCCTGTATCCTGCGCCACAGGAATGTGGCATGCCTGGCTTAACCTATTTGAAGATTTGCTGGTTCGACCAGGAAAATAAGTTCTTTTCTCTTGAGTGCTGCCTGGAGCAGCTTTTCTTTGGAAAAGAATTGCTCTCTTAGATCGTAATCAATTGTATAATTTATGAAATGTGCTGGTGTATCTACCAAAATGGGAATGTAATCACTTTCCCTTCCTTCATAAATAGCCGAGATACGTTTTCTACCTATTCTTTCGGATTCGGGCCTTTTAAACTTCTGAAGTTCCTCTACCAATCTTTTTATGTTATTCCTTATTCGTAAGTTCTTCACCCTCAAGACCCCGTTCCGCATCTTTCCCTGCAGTTTTCTTATCAGCGGTTTTCAAATAGGCGTTGAGCTCAAATTGGCTCCATCTGTATTTTACATGCCAACTCGATTATCAGTCTCATCTGGCACAACCTTACTCATAACTCTCGCATCAAACCTCAAGCATAGAGAACCCTATACTTTAAGTGGTGCCGGTAATTTCATATTTACCTAAAAAATAAAAGTTTTTCTTAAGC
>CAYYHL010000063.1:0-9532 GCA_964471775.1 uncultured Clostridia bacterium | reverse complement strand
TACATCCAGCCTCTCTTTCTCGGACCTCAGCCCATCCAAGATTTCTAATACCTCTTCCCCCGTGGCCCGGCTCAAGTCTGGGTGCCACACAAACCTGGCATCAAGCATGTCAAGGGCTGTAAGGATGTTGGGCTGTTCCGCATTCAAAAAAGAAATAGTGGACCCACCACAGCAGCCACTTTGTAGCCAGAGTAGGTTTACCATAGTTTCTCCCTTAATATCTCGATGGTTGCAGAACCCAGGGTCATTATAGAAGATGGTAGAGACTAGTCAAACTATTTGGACCTACCAATATGTTCGCTTGGTCAGTGGCCCGGCGGATTTCTTGACCAGTTGAGCAAGAAAGCGGGAATTTGATAGTCAGTTGAGCTGAATTCTTGCCGTTAATACTATTCATCAATACTCTTGAGGTAAACTCTGCAGGTGGGCAACATTGAATACCGGGCCGTCTCTACAGACATAAAGCTTACCTATGTTGCACCTCCCGCACATTCCTATTCCACATTTCATTCTCATTTCTAGCGAAGTATAAATTCTCTCTGGAGAGAATCCAAGGGAGGTGAGCTTGGGAAGAGTAAATTTTATCATGATCGGCGGACCGCATATAACGGCAAAGGCATCTTCTGGATTTGGTGCCTTCTTTTCAACAATTGTAGGAACAAATCCAACCAATCCCTGCCATGCCTCACTCCCTTCATCAACAGTTATATAGACCTTCAAATCTTCGCGTCTCTCCCACTCCTTTAGTTCGTCTTTATAGAGAAGCATCCCCGGGTTTCTTGCTCCATATATTATGGTTATATCCTTAAAATCTTTCCTGAAGGCGAGTAGATATTTTATTAAGGCCCTCAGCGTCGTGAAGGCGAACCCACCACCTATGATAACGACATTCTTACCTCTGAAGATATCAACGGGATACTCATTTCCCAGCGGCCCCCTTATTCCCAACTCATCCCCCTCTTCAAGATATTGCAGGGCTGTGGTAACCACGCCGGCTCGGTTTATGGTGAATCTCAAGAAACCCCTCTCTGTTGGAGAGGAAGCAATACCAAAAGGTGCTTCTCCCTTTCCCCAAACAGATATCTCACAGAACTGACCCGGCATAAACTTGAAATTCTCCTCATCTTCCTTGTTTAGAAAGAGAAGATCCAGAGTTTTTAGCATTCTATCCTCGGACTCTATAGAAATGCTTCCTACCTTCACCGGTATGGGTAAATACGGGTTTTCCATGCAAGAATCTCCCAGGTCAGAATCTCCTAAGTCTTGAGTATTTCTTGCAATGCATTTCTGATGTCTACATTAACGGGGCAGTTCATAATGCACCTTCCACAACCAACGCATGCCGGTTCCTCATAATTTTCAACAAAGTAGTCAAACTTGTGCATTATCCTCTGTCTCATCCTTTCCTTGCCTGTCGGCCTTGGATTATGCCCGGATGTTTGCAGGGTAAAAAGAGGAAACATGCAGGAGTCCCAGTTTTTAACCCTTTTGCCCTCCAAGTCTACTACCTCATCCGCAATATCAAAGCAATGACAGGTCGGACAAAGGTAAGTACAAACACCGCATCCTATACATTTCTCAGATAGCCTATTCCAAAACGGATTATCAAATATCCCATCAAGCCTGTCTTTGATGCCTTCCATTTCGACTCGGGACTTAATCCTTTTCTCTGCTTCACTCTTAATCTTTTCTGCCAATTCTACTTCTTGCCTGGTAGCCTCGGCGAATTTCCCCGTCAAGACTTCCCTTGCCTTGTCTGTAACTACTTGGGCAACGTACCTGTCCCCTATATCGATAAGAAGAACATCTAGACCAGCTGTTGAAAAAGGTCCACCCCCAAATGAAGTGCAAAAACAACTTCTGAGAGGCCGGCTGCAGCCCAGGCCCACAATGATGCTATTTTCTCTTTTGTTGGTGTAGTAGAGATCCTTATAACCCTGTCCTCCAAAAACATGATCTAAAAGAAGATTGGCTCTGGCATCACACGGCCTAATAGCTAGTAGAAGTCTTTTCCTCGTCACTTTCTCGGTTGATTCTACTTTCCCATTTTTGTACTCAAACATCGTCTCCGACTGGGGAAAAAATACCTCCTTGGGCGGTTTCGTTGAATTTTGATAGTCGGGATCTATTTGCTGAAAGCTACAAATTGGCCTGAAGGAAAAAATACCATCAATATTGTCCGGTGCGAAGACTGTATAATCGGCCATTAAAGATTGGATAAATTCAGTCATACCCTTCTTGCTGATTTTTTTCATAGTTTACCCTACCCCTGGGATTTCCCCGTACCCTCTTCCCCGGAATCAATAAAATCTTGCCTGTCATCTGCACTAAAGGCAGCCAGTGGAGGAGATACTTTCATATCTACTCCTGTCTCGAAGTCAAAGTAGTCTTTTACTTCCTTGTTGATTTTCTTGGTCAAGAATCTGAGGTCTATTTCCATTGGACAAGCCCTCTCGCAGGAGCCACAATCAACGCATCTACCTGTCTGATGATAGGCCCTCATAACGTGCCAAAGAGCAAGATCGGAGGGATCTAGCCCCTTCTCTATCCACTTTGGATAAGAACTATCAACGAAACATTCCTCACAATAACACATGGGACAGGCCTGTCTACAAGCATAACACCTGATACACTTCCCTGTTTCCCTGCTAAAATATTCCCATCTTTCATTGGTTGACTTCTTCTCATAGTCATTGACCTCAGCGTATTCAGCTACCTCACTATTCTCTTCTATCTTTTCGCCAATCAAAATATCCCAGATCGCAGGATTGCGGTGCCTGCAGCTCTTGCAGGAAGGATAAAGATTATCTTCCTTCTCAAAAACCTTCTCAAAGTCATCCCCTTTGACTAGAACCTCATCATTTTTTTCCTTTGCCCCCAGTATCTCACCGTCCACTTGTTTCTGTATTTTTCTTCTGTCCACCATCCCCTGACAGGGTATGCCAATAACCACAATTTGTTCTCTTTTGATTTGTCCCTCAACAATAAGAGCCACTATGGAACGAGAATCGCAACCCTTGGCAAATACTGCGACCTTGCTGCTGCCTACCTTGGCAAGATATGTGGCCAAATTGTTCTCACAAAAACAGTTCCATACAAGTTTTTCTACATCATGTTGACTATGAATAAACACGGGTGAGGCTCGAAGGGGCACGGTCCCTTCCTCAAATCCAATTATGAGATCAACACTTCCTTTAGCAAGAAGATTTCTTGCCTCATCCCTTATCTTTCTCTGAAGATTTTCCACTTAAGCCTTCCTCATCTTCACCAACTTCCCTATCGGTCCTAATCGTCCTACCTTCTCGGTAATTTCCTTAACAACCTCGGCAAATCGTGCTCCTTCCGCGGCCGAAACCCAGGCAAACTGAACTCTATCTTTCTCAATTCCAAGATACTCGAGAAGACTCTTGATGATAGCAAATTTCCTTCTGGCAACGAAATTGCCAGAAATATAATGACAATCACCAGGATGACAACCGGCTACCAAAACACCGTCTATGCCCTGCTGAAGAGCCTTCACAATAAAAAGGGGATTTATTCTACTGGAGCACGGAACACGAATCACCCTAACATTTGGTGGATATTGAATTCTGGAAACACCGGCAAGATCGGCGCCAGCATAAGAGCACCAATTGCATAAAAAGGCAAGAATTCTAGGTTCCCTTTTCATATCACCGCTCCTATCTGGGCAAGAATCTCTTCATTGGAAAACCCTTTCAGGTCAATTGAACCTGATCTACAAGATGCAGCACAAGCACCACAACCCTTACATAAGGCGACATTTATCTCTGCCACTTCTTTTTCTTTTCCAAATACCTTCTTGAGCTTCACGTCAACTGCCCCGTAAGAGCAGACTTCCATGCAAAATCTGCATCCTACACACTTTACTTCATTAACCTTCGCCACGGTGCCTTCCACTTGAAGCTCTTCTCTGGATAAGATTGTACATGCACGGGACACACACGCATTAGCTTGAGCAATGGCCTCTTCAATAAACTTTGGAGAATGCGCCAAGCCACAGACGAAGATGCCCTCTGTAGCAAAGTCTACCGGGCGAAGCTTCACGTGGGCTTCTAAGAAAAAGCCGTCTTCATTCAAAGGAACCTTCAACAGTTGAGATAACCTCTTGTTATCTTCCGCAGGATCAGTAGCTGTACTCAAAACAACTAAGTCTGGGGAAATTGATAATGTCTTGCCGAGTATTAGGTCTTTTGTCACTACTTCGAGCCTCGTTCCCCTCACTCTTACCTTGGGCTTATCATTCTCTTCATACCGAATAAATATGATTCCTTCCTCTCGAGCCTTTTGATAGTAATCTTCCTTGAAACCGTAGGTTCTCATATCCCGATAGAGAATGTGGACATTGGCTTTGCTGTTTATCTTTTTGATTTCAAGAGCATTCTTTATCGCTTCTGAACAGCAGGTCCTGCTGCAATAAGCACGATCAGTGTTCCTTGAACCGACACATTGAATCATAACTATAGAGCTTTGAGAGCCGGGATCCAACTCTTTGCTGGAAACCAGTTTTTCCAGCTGTCTTTGAGTAATTACTCTTCTTTCTTCACCATAAAGATATTCGCTGGGCTGATACTCTTGTGCTCCGGTGGCCACAATGATAATTCCGTGCTCAAGTTCCTTGAGAGAAGAGTCCACCTTAATGGTAGTTTTGAAGTTACCCACGAACCCTTCGAGCTTTTCGATGGTTGCAGCGGTGAAAATGTGAATTTGGTCCCTCGATTTTACCTTATTTATTAGCTCTCCTAAGAACTTTTGAACATCCTCACCTTGTAGGTCATAGTAAATCTGCCTTGTCTGGCCACCAAGCCTATCATCCTTTTCCACCAAATATACCTCATATCCTTCCTCAGCAAGGCGCAGAGCCGCTACCATTCCCGCTAGACCTGCACCAATTACCAGTCCTCTGTGCGTAACCTTCAAAGCCGCTGTTCCCAGTGGTTCTATCAACCGAGCCTTTGCCACCGCCATTTTTACTAAATCTTTCGCCTTTTCCGTAGCTTTCTCAGGCTCTTCCATATGTACCCAGGAGTTCTGATCACGAATATTAGCCATCTCAAAAAGATGAGGGTTCAAGCCTGCTTCCCTTACTGTCTCCTGGAAAAGAGGCTCATGGGTTCTTGGAGTACAGGAAGCAACAACCACCCTGTTCAACCTCTCCTCATGTACGGCTTTTCTTATCCTCTCCTGCGTATCCTGCGAACAGGTATAAAGGTTATCTTCACCATAAACTACATTCGGGAGTGTCTTAGCATACTCAACAACAGCCGGAACATCCACCACTCCTCCAATATTTATTCCGCACTGGCAGACAAATACACCTACCCTTGGCGCCTCTCCACTTACATCTATTTCCGGAGGATACTCTCTTTGCTCCACCAGAGCTCCCCTGGCTTCCGATAAGATACTTGACGCCTCGGCGGCAATACCGCTTGCCTGAGCGACAGTCTCCGGAATATCCTTAGGACCAGAAAATGCGCCACCCACAAATATACCTGGCCGAGATGCCTTGAGGGGCTCAAAAGTATTTACCTTGGCAAAGCCGTAGCTATTCAGTTCTATGCCGAATTTTTCGGCCATATCTTTTGCGCTTCGTGACGCCTCAAGACCTACAGCCAGAACAATCATCTCAAATTCTTCACTAACCAGTCCTCCGTCCCTTGTCTCATACTTTACTCTTAAGTTATGATTTTGAGGAGCCTCCTCTATATCTGAGATCCTGGCACGCACATACCGTACTCCGTATTCGGATTCTGCCCTCTGAACGTATTTGTCAAAATCCTTACCGTAGGCCCTCATATCCATATAGAATACGGCTGTTTCTGTATCTGGAGCATGTTCCTTGGTAATCAAAGCTTCCTTGGTAGAATATACGCAGCAAACTGAGGAGCAGTATCCTCTTCCAATCTTGGGGTCTCTTGATCCAACACATTGAATCCAGGCAATTTTCTTTGGGGGTTTTTTGTCCGAGGGCCTCAATAGGTGACCCTGGTGGGGACCTGAGGCAGATAAGATCCTCTCAAACTCAATGCTGGATACAACATTAGGAAATCTCTTATGACCGTATTCTTTCTTTACTTCAGGCTCAAATTCATCGAATCCCGGAAAAAGAGCTATGGACCCGACGTTTATCTCCACTTCCTCTTCGAGCATCTCGTGGAGGATTCCCTCCGCCTCGCAGGCTTCCTGGCACTGCATACACTCGGAGCATCCACCACAGGCAAGGCATCTTTTTGCCTCGGCAGTTGCCTCTTCCTCGCTAAAACCCAGAACCACCTCTCTGAAATTACCCTTCCTTTCCTCCAAAGAACGGGTAGAGGCCTTCGTCCTCTTCTTAGGCTCCACCCCTTCGTACTCTACCTCGATTTCGCTCTCCTGGGGCCCCTCTCCTTCCCGACCTGCTCGCATATCTTTACCGCTAAGACAGCGGTCAATGGAGATAGCTGCACGTCTTCCTTGAGCCATGGCCGCAATAACCGTATCAGGCCCTGTGACTGTGTCACCACCGGCAAATACACCTTTTATATTCGTCTCTAGAGTTAGCGGATCCACCTCAAATTTTTTTCCCTGAATAAGATTAAACACGTTATCGGGTCCTAAGAACGATAAATCAGAGAACTGACCAATGGCAGGAATTATCATATCTACATCGATAACAAACTCCGAACCCGGTATGGGAATAGGTCTTTTCCTACCTGAGCCGTCAGGTTCGCCCAATTTCATCCTGATACATTCCATCTGAGTAGCTCTACCTTCCTTACCCCAAATTCTTTCAGGCGCAGCCAGATAAAGTATTCTAATTCCCTCCTTTTCCGCTTCCTCTACTTCCTCTTCATTTGCCGGCATCTCTTCTCTGGACCTTCGATAGACAATGGTAACCTGCTTTGCCCCGAGCCGATAAGCTGATCTGGCCGCGTCAATGGCCGCATTTCCGCCTCCAATGACCGCAACTTTTTCTCCCACCTTCACCTTCTCACCCAGATTCACTTTTCTCAGGAATTCTACTCCGTGGGATACACCCTCTAAATCTTCTCCCGGAACCTCAAGCCTCGTACTGACGTGAGCGCCAGCAGCAACGAATACGGCCTGGTATCCATCGTTCTTGAGATCATCTACCGTTGAATTCTCACCTAAGGGGGCATTCAATCGTATCTCAACGCCCAGCTTCTCCAAGATACTGATCTCTTTTCTCAAAATATCCCTGGGAAGACGATAGCCAGGAATACCTACGGCAAGCATTCCCCCGGCAACAGGAAGTGCTTCAAATACCGTAACTTTATGGCCCATTTTTCTTAAATCATAGGCCGCTGTTAGGCCTGCGGGGCCAGAACCAACTATGGCAACCTTGCTATTCTTTTCCTTCTCAATTTTCAAGTCAAGACTGACTTCTTTCTCGTAGTCCGCCGCAAATCTTTTCAAGGCGTCAATAGCAACAGGCTCATCCACTTTTTGTCTCTGGCACTCGTCTTCACAGGGATGGGTACAAACCCTGCCACATATGCCCGGCAGTGGATTCTTTTCCCGAATAAGTTCGAGAGCTTCCCTGAATTTTCCTTTGGATATCAAAGCAACATAGCCCTGCACATTAACATGCAGGGGGCAGGTGGCTCTGCAGGAAGGAATTCCCCTTTTGTCAATGCCAAATGCGCTGGGAGTCGCTTGAGTGAAGGGCCTGTATATTGCTTTTCTGTTTGTCAAGTTCTCTTCGTATTCGTTGGGAATTTCAACGGGGCAGACTTCAGCACAATCTCCACACCCCGTACACTTAGCCAAGTCGACAAAGCGAGGATGCTTCCTTATTCTTACTTTAAAATCACCTGCCTCTCCTTCAACACCCTCCACTTCGGAATTGGTAAGCATCTGGATATTCCTGTGCCTTCCGCATTCAACCAGCTTTGGGGAAAGGATACACATAGCACAATCGTTGGTGGGAAACGTCTTATCAAGTTGAGCCATTACTCCGCCAATACTCAAGTCTTTTTCCACCAGATACACTTTGAAACCGGATTCTGCTAAGTCCAGGGAAGCCTGAATGCCGCCAATGCCACCTCCAACTACCATAACGGCTCCAATCTTCTTCTTGTTGTTGCTGCTCATGCCTTACACCTTTATCCGAAAGCTACAAAGGGAAGAATCTACCTCTGATCATGCGTAAGTATCTGTCACACCTGTTGACTTTGCTATTTTGAATAAGTCAAAGGGGGTAATCATGTATGTCAAAATGTCCATGCTCCTCTTCCCATTACACCAGAATTAACGCTGAGAAGCAGTTACATCTGGAGCGGACGAGAAAAGAAAGCTCAAGAGGTCTTGGCTAGATCCATTCCCCTCTCAAGAGCTTTGAGATTCATTTCCTCAGTCCCTTTGGGTACAGATGTTCTTATGGAGCTCTTCATTGCCTCGAGAGAGACAAGCGCTGTAAGAGTGGTGAGAGTGCCCAGCATGATGACATTGGCTACAATGGTACGCCCAAATTCATCATTGGCGATACGGGAAAAAGGGAACCTATAGAGAGTAAACTCGCGCTCCGGGGGCAGGTTCTTGACCAATTCCGAATCTATCAGGAGCAAGCCGCCGGGCTTTAGATCCCCCAGGTATTTATCCAGAGCCTGCTGGGACATTGCCACCAGGACGTCAGGATGCCTCACCTTAGGATAGTCGATGGAATCGTCCGAGATAATAACCTCTGATCTGGCCCCACCACCCCTGGCCTCCGCACCATAGGACTGCGTCTGAATAGCCTTATTCTTGTCGTAAAGAACTGCTGCCCTGCCAAGGACTACTCCCGCCAGGACGACCCCCTGCCCTCCAAAGCCGGCAATCCTTATCTCAGTTTTCCTCGCCTTGCTCATCATCGGGTTTTCCTCAACTTTTGTATTTGCTCGGCAAACTCCGGAAAATCTTTATTCACAAGCTCACCCACTATGATCTTATTCTTGAGCTCCTCCTCATTGAGAGATGACGCTTTCTTCACGGACAGGGAATTCTCTTTATATCCCTTCATCATAGCCACCGCATTCCCCACCCCTGCTCTCCGGCCGTACTGAACGGGACATTGGGAAATCACTTCAATAAACGCGAATCCTTTCTTTTGTATAGCCTTCTTGACTGATCGGGTAAGGCCTCGAGCATGGTAGGTGGTCCACCGAGCCACATAAGAAGCTCCAGCTGAGGAAATTAGAGCGCAAAGATCGAAGGCTTTCTCCACATTCCCGTAGGGCGTGGTAGTTGTCTTCAGGCCCGGAGGAGTGGTAGGAGCCACCTGGCCCCCTGTCATACCATAGATGCCATTATTGGCGCAAATCACAGTCAGATCAATGTTTCTCCTGGCTGCGTGGATCAGATGGTTCCCACCGATGGCCGCCAAATCTCCATCTCCGCTGATAACAACTACCTTTCTATCGGGACGGGCGACTTTTACTCCGGTGGCAAAGGCGATGGACCGGCCGTGCGTAGTATGCAGAGTATCGGCGTTGAAGAAGGGACTGGGAATCCATCCCGCACAGCCTATGCCAGA
>CAYYHL010000062.1:0-9541 GCA_964471775.1 uncultured Clostridia bacterium | reverse complement strand
CATCCGGCCCGCTGGCTCATCACCATTCTTATTGGAAACAACCTGGTTAACGTTGCCGCAGCATCCCTCGCCACCCTTCTGGTGGTGAGAGTAGTTCAGGGAGCTCCCGGAAGGGCCGTGGCTATCGTTACAGGAGTTATGACCTTTATTATCCTGGTCTTTGGGGAAATAACCCCGAAAAGATACTGCCAACAGCATGCCGAGATAGTTGCTGCGAAGATAGCAGGCCCCATTCTTCTCCTTTACCGCGTCTTTGGCCCCCTGGTAGGGGGCCTCAACTTCCTCACCCGGGGGATCCTCAAAGTAGCTCAAAATAGAGAGGCGAAAAGGAGCTGGCTTCTTACAGAAAGAGAAATTCATGCCCTGGTTGATATCGGACAGGAAGAGGGAGCACTCGATGAGAGAGAGGAGGAGCTGGTACACGGGGCTCTAGAGTTTGACGAAACTCGGGCCAGGGAAATTATGGTTCCCCGCACCAAGATGGTCTGTATCGAAGAGAAGGCCAAGATCTCGGCATTAATAGACCTTATCAAAAGGGTTGGTTATTCCAGAATACCGGTCTATAAAGTAAAGATTGATAATATTGCAGGAGTTGCCTACGCCAAGGACATCCTCAGCCTTATTCCCAGGGTGAATGAGAACTTAAGAGTGAAAGAGGTCATGCGCCCCGCCCTTTTTGTTCCCTACACTACCCGCCTGAGTGAAGTATTCAGAAAAATGCAGAGGGAGAAAAGACATCTAGCCATTGTTGTGGATGAGTACGGAGGAGTCGCCGGGATGCTCACCATTGAGGACCTCCTGGAGGAAATTGTAGGAGAAATCCAGGACGAGTATGATCTGGAAAAAGAAAAGAAGATCAAAATCTTGAAGGACGGCACAGCTTTAGTAGAAGGAGATACTGACACCGATGAGATCAACGAAGAGCTTAACACAAAACTTCCGGAAAAAACAGCTGCCTTTGAGTCCATAGGGGGATTCATAGTGAACAAGCTGGGAAGAATCCCTCAAAATGGAGAGACTATTGAGTTAGGTAATTTGAAACTTTCGGTGGTACAAGCCGATGAGAGGCGCATAAAGAAGGTAAAGATAAGAAAGAGTAATAATAAGAAGAAGAAAGAGGAGGCGTGATGAGGGCTCTCAGGACTTATTTTATCACGGGCCTGGTTACACTTTTGCCTCTCTTCCTAACCGTCATTATTCTCGCCTATATCTACCAGAGATTGGATGCCTTACTGGCACGCCTCGTTCCCTTGATTGTTCGGAGCCTAATACCTCCCTCTCTCATGGAGAGAGCTGGGGGACTCATAGCGGTGGGGGTTAAAATCGCAAGTCTTCTCATCATCATAGGCGCTATTACCCTATTCGGTTTTTTTACCAGCCGGGTGGTGGGAAGAAAGATTCTGGACTTTATCGAGAGAAGACTATTTTTTCATATCCCGCTTATCTCCACTATTTATCGGACTATTAAGGAAATCAACGATGTCCTATTCAGTGGGAGAAAGTATATCTTCAAAGGAGTAGTGATGGTTGAATACCCCCGCCCCGGGGTTTACTGTATCGGATTTGTCACCGCTGAGACTCCTATGACGCAGGAGGGAGGAGATTCTTCGGAGAAAATGCTCAGCGTTTTTATCCCCACCACTCCCAATCCTACCTCCGGATACCTGGCCTTGATTCCAGAGAAGAATACCACACCCCTGCCCATTCGAGTGGAGAAAGCCTTCAAACTGATTATCTCAGGTGGTGCTCTGGCCCCCCAATACAAAGAAGAGCTCAAAGAAGGCCGCAGAAGTCTCGAAGCTCATGGAAAATCCCTGAACTCCAGACTAGACTCCGGGCATGATTGAGATAAGAGTTTCCAGCTTCGGAAGAAAGAATAGAACAAGAAAGCTATTCAAGGAGCTTATTCAAACCTGGAAAACTAGCAACTTCAGTGATATTCTCTATATCACCCCCACATCCAAAAAGCTAAGATTTTCCCTAAGAGAATTTGAAAGACTTGCCCTTCAAAGGTTCCCCGCCATTATCCCACCTCACTTTTTTACTCTGAATACCCTTGCCTCATCCTATCATCTTGCCGGCATACCCATCACTGACATCGCAAAGCACATCGTCACAGAAAACCTCATGAGAAAGACGCCGGGCACTTTTCGAGCCGTCTCCACTGGTCTTGTTAACCAAGTCTCAAAACTCATAAAAGAGATAAAGACCTATAGCCCCTCCAAGACACCTGCCGAGCTTAAGCTCGATGCTAAGACTATCAGAAATTCCTCCGTGCGGGAAAAAGTACTCAAGCTCCTGAATCTTTATTCCCGATATTCCAGATTGCTCAAGGGGAGCCGCCTCGTAGATCCAGAGGATGTTATGAAGGACAGCATCGCTGCCTTAAGAAAATCAAAGAGGCAGCGAACGAACTTACTTCTTCTAGATGGATTCTATGACGTGACATCTCTCCAGGAGATGCTAATAGGAGAGCTTATAAGAAGATCCAGGAAGACGGTCGCCCTAACCTTCGATGGCGAGGAGAAGATCTACAGAATTCCCAAAGCTTTCGAGGAAAAACTAAAAGGTATGGGAAAACATAAATTCATCAAAGAGTCCCTCGAAGAGGACCTGCCCCAAATAGAAAGCTCTGCTTACAAAACGAGGGAGGAAGAGGTGGAAGGTATTGCAAGAAAGATAAAGGATGTGAAATGTGCCCATCCGGAAATCCCCCTCAGTAGGATCTTCGTTACCTTTCCTGCCATAGAAAATTATAGCTTCTTCGTCCCCAGGATATTTGAAAAATATGGCATCCAGTTCAGCCTCTCTCCCGGCTACACCCTTCAATCGGCTCCACCCATAAATGCGATCACGGGGCTCCTTGAGACAATCCAGAGAGAATATCCCAGGGACAAGTTCCTGGGGAGTCTGCGCTCGCCATATTTTAGACTCGTAAGTGAAGAGGAGTTTGCTTACCTTTGTCATATCTCTCTCGAAGAGGGTATTGTAAAAGGCGAGGTAAGCTGGAAAGATGGCCTCGAAAGGTATATTGACTCACTAGGAAAAAGGAGCTCCTACAAAGAGGGCCCTAGAGTATCAAGGAGAGACATCGAGCTAATCACCTTGAAGATCCAGAAAATCTTCAAGAAATTTCGCCGTCTTAGGGAAAAACATTCTCTGGTCCAATTTGCAAAGCTCCTAATGCAGCTTATTGATTGGATAGAAATAAAGGAAAGAATTAAGGAAGAAGAAGGTGAACTCAGGGAGAGGGATGAGAAGGCTCTTCAAAGCTTTCTTTCCACTCTTGATGAGATCTCGGTAGCCCAGAGGGCGGGGCCCCAGAAGCTGGAGAGGACTTCGCTTCAAGAATTCATAAAGATTCTCAAGATGAGCGCAGCAAGTACTGAATATATTCGTAAGGGTGAGGAGTTTGAAGGGGTCCAGATACTCGGATACCTGGAGACAAGGGGTCTGGAGCCGGACCTGCTCTTCTTCGGAGGACTTACTGATGAGGATCTACCCGGAGCGCATTACCAGGATATACTCCTCCCTGACAGCATAAGGCGGACCTGGTGCCTACCCACACCTGAAGACATTGTGGAGCGCCAGAGGCTTCATTATCACAGATTGATAAAATCAGCCAAGAGAAGGGTATTCCTGAGCTATCCACTTACCGTAGATGACGCACTGGTCGCCCCCACCCCGTTCATGGACGATAGATTCCAGGTAAAGAAACCAACAGTATTTCGGAAAAACGTAATCTACGGTGAGGAGGACCGAGAGAGGCTTAAGAAACTCACTCCTCCCTTAAGAGGATCGATTAGTTTTGCCCACTTCCCGTCTCATGAGAAGACGATACCAATCTATGTTACTGACCTGGAGAAATTTGCAAGATGCCCATTTCAGTATTATGTGGAAAGGGTGTTGGGCATAGAGCCTGCAGGGGAGCCAACAGAATATGTGAGTGGCGTAGACTATGGGCGTATCGTACACGATATTATGAAGCTCTTGTACGAGAGAGTAAAAGCATCTCACGCTGACTTCCACGAGTCCTTCGAGTATGCGGTGGCAGGGGTCTTAGGGAGCCTTCGCATCGACAAATTCTGGCAAGATGTCATAAGAGACCGTCTTAGTTTGATAAGGGATGACCTTATCGCCTCTGATGAAGAGCTAAAAAGAGGCGGATTTCACCCAGCATATACGGAACTCTCACAAAGGATATCATTCAAGACTGATGGTGAGAGAATCATGTTAAGGGGCAGGCTCGATCGGGTGGATATCTCAAAGAGGGCATTTGTCGTCATTGATTACAAGACAGGTAAAGCTCCCACAAAAGGTGATCTTCAAAGGGGCCTACATCTTCAGATTCCCATCTATGCCTGGATGCTGAAGAAACACTTAAAGATACCTCCTTCAGCTGGTCTCATATACAATCTTGATATCGAAAAAGGCTTCAAGAAAGTTACTTTGTTTACCGAGGAGAATCAAGATGAGGTCATATCAACGAGCATAAGATTCCTCAGGCAATACAGCTCAATGCTAAGAAAAGGCAGGTTCCCAAAGAAGGAAAGACCACAGAATTGCAGAAACTGCCCCTACAAGTTTGTATGCGAAAACTTTGAAGGATAAGGATGAGAAGAGAAGAAGCACTCAGTCCTGGAAAGTCAGTATTTGTATCTTCTCCGGCCGGTTCGGGTAAAACACAACTTCTGGCCGAACGGTATGTCAAGCTCTTGGAGGAGAACCTCAAAAACAAGAGGCTGCAGGAGTACTCAAAAGAATTTGCAGGAAAAGCCCTGACGACGGAGAATATTCTCTCTATCACCTTTACCAGAAAGGCGGCGTTCGAGATGCGAGAAAGGGTGTTTGAGTTGCTCTTGACGTCGAAATCAGAAAAGCTGAGAAAAATTGGACAGGAGCTCCTGGAGCATCCCGAAAGAATACGTATTTCCACCATTCATTCCTTCTGCCACAGTCTTCTCAGGCGCTTCTCACTTGAGGCTCGTCTTGACCCGGAATTTGACATTGTAGGAGAGTGGGCAGGAGAGGAGCTTTCTCTGGAGGCAATAGATGCCGCAATCAGGGAGGCCATCCACGGGGATATCGATGTGAGAAAGGACCTACAGGCCTTCCTTGCCAGGCTCCCGGTAAGAAAACTCATTGAAAACGTATCTTCCATTACAAAGAAGTTACCGACTACAGATCCTGCTTTTGCCGCGTGGCAAGGGGAGAGAAACCAAATATACTTTGAGATTTTCAAGCGTGCGGTTGATATTTTGAAGAGGAACAAGAGAGAAGAGGGGAGATTAGAATATCACGATCTTGAAGTGGAAACGCTTAAACTTCTGAGGGAAAACCCCCAGTGGCTTAACATTCTTTACGCTTTCAATTCTCAGATTCAACACATTCTGGTGGATGAGTTTCAGGATACAAATTTTTATCAGTGGCGAATCATCTACGCCCTTATTGAGGATTGGGTATCAGGCAGCGGAATAAAAGATGAGCTCCTGGTTAATCCGACACTTTTTCTGGTGGGGGATGAGAAGCAGTCAATATACCTCTTTCGCGGAGCGGATGTGCAGCTGTTCAGAGAGGCAAAACGCATAATGAAGGAGAGTTTTGGAAGGGAGGGCCGATACGTATATTATAGGCCGGAGGAAAATTACAGAAGTCTAGGTGCTCTCATAAATTTTGCAAATTCCCTCTTTCAAAAGGTTATGAGGGGCTCCGAGGAAGACAATTTAAGAACAAGCTATACTCAATTCAAAAAAGGACGCAAAGATACGCGAAAAGGGGAAGTGGGCATCCTACTTTACCGATCGCTCGCGAAAATGGGTGCCGAAGAGAGCCGAGAGGTGGATGCTGAGATTATGGGTGGGAAAATCCAATCTATAGTAGGTGAGCGTTCAGTATTTGACAAAGAGAAGGGGAAATGTGTTCCCTGCCAATGGAAGGATATAGCAATACTTTTGAGAGATAGGACCTCTCTTCCGCAAATTGAGAAAGTCCTCAAGCGTCGCAGTATCCCCTATGTGGTCATAGGTGGCAAGGGACTATTTGAGACCCCTGAAGTAAGGCTGCTTTACGCGATCCTGAAGTTCCTCGCAGACCCCACTGATGATCTCTCATTCTTGAGTCTGCTTCTTTCCCCTTGCTCGCATCTTTCAACCAGCGGGGTAAATCTAATTGCGAGAGCACCGGGCTTTACTCTTCTTAACCGGCTCGAAGCGACAAGGCTTTCGGGAAAAGAAGAGAAAGTGCGAAGGAGATTGCTTTCCCTGATCGCGAGCTGGAGGAAGATTGCCTTCCGCTCCTCCACCGTAGAGGTCTTGGAAAAAGTTCTCATGGACCTTGCCATCTGGAATATCTACTCCTCCGAGGAGGAGGTGGCAAACATACAAAAGCTCCTCTCCATGGTTCAGGCCCTTGAGTCAGAAGGATTGACCCTGTGGGATATTGCCGGGCATATCGATCAATTTTCCCAGAGAGGTGACGAGGAAAAAGGCCAGATAGAAGTGGAAGGAACAAATGCAGTCAATGTGCTGACTATCCACGGGGCAAAGGGATTGGAATTCCCCGTAGTCTTCATATCAAGAATTCACGAGGTATCGCGTGATAGAAGGACGGGAGTGTTCATCGATGAAGCCGGCGAATACGTTTCAGTTGCGTGCAGCGAGGGCAAAAAGGAGGAAGGTGGTGAGATCGAAAGGATGAGGGAAAAATACAATCTCATAGCCAGAGAGGAGCAAAAGAGGCTCTTCTACGTGGCGGTCACTCGCGCCAGAGACTACCTTTACCTGACAGGAATCTGGCCAAGAGAGGATGCGGTAAAAAAATCCTCATGGCTCGGGTATTTGAAAGAGACCTTCCAAATGGAATTTTCATCTGAGGGACCAACAAGTAAAACTTACCTTCCAGAAGGAGTTTATCTGGAGGACGGAAAAGACTATATGAAGCTTCCCGTCGAGGCTCGATCCAGGGAAAAGGATGTTATCATCGTGGATAGATCACGAGCGCTAAAGGAAGCCCCGGAGCTTGAAAGGACTTCTCCAACAGAGATGGTAAAGGTTCCTCCGGAACTTGCAGGTGAAGGGACCCCGGAATTAGGGGTAATTATGCACGAGGTGCTCGACATGATTTCCAAGAATAGACTCACTGCAGAGAAAGTGGAGGAATTCCTCGAGAGCAGAACCTATAGTTCCCGGGTGCGAAATGAGGTAAGGAAGCACCTGGGGGTTATGAGGAAGGCTGGATTCCTTGAGGAGTATGTAGTTCCCGATAATAGAGAATCTTATAGTGAACTTCCCTTTGCAATGAAGGAGGACCGGGCAGTTGTCTCTGGCAGAATTGATAGAGTCATTCTTGAAGGAGACAGGGCTCTTATTATAGACTACAAGACACACTCGGGAGATCACGAGGAAATTAAGAGAGTATATCAACCCCAGATTGAATATTACAAAAAAGCTGTGGATACAATTTTTGAACCTAGAAACATTTGCGCCTATATCCTCCTGACTGGCTCGGGTGAACTGATAGAGATATAATCACAGGGGTGAGAGATGCCTCTTCCAAATTCTATCGGATTTTTGCCGAATCTTTATATAGGGTTACTAATTTTCCTTTAAATTGATCCAAAGAGTATCTTTTTAAGAAGTTCATTACCAGTTGTATTTCTTCTGTAGAAGAGAGATTGCCCTGTTGAATGTAGATGATTGCTTTAACCTTGTTTGAGGCAAATCGAATTGGATTGGTGAAATGATAGTCACGAGTTATCAAAATGGCCTTGTCTTTTTGTGCTAGATTGAAAACAGCTGTATCTGAAATACTTCGACTATCTTCAACAATAGCACGTACCTCTTCTCCGGCCTCCCGTAATGCCTCTACCAATCCGAAACTCACATTCTCATCGACTATAAACTTCATGCAGGGAGTGCTTTCTCTGTAGACAGATATGCCGCATATTTAAGGCAAGCCAGAATGTCTTCGTGAGTAATACGGGGGAAATTTCTCAAGATGGCTTTTTCATCTTCTCCTGCAGCTAGATGGCTTAAAATAATATGAACTGGTATTCGGGTTCCTCTTATGCATGGCTCCCCACCACAGATTTCAGGATTTACAATAATTCGAAAATCCATAGCAATCCTCCACTCGTTGTTTTTCTAAATCCAATCTAGATTAACATACAGCTTCAACTCGGTCAACTGACCACCCTACACAGTGACACCAATATTTACGAGTTCAGGGGACACGAACTTTTACGAATTATACCCAAGAAAAGAGAGAACTATTATTCTTCTTATTTCTTGGTGCCTACATTTTTTGCCTGTTCAAGAGCGATTTCATTAACGGCTGAAAGAGCCTTAACTCCAGAAGCTCCCTCAATAACTTTAACTGCAATATTCTGTACCTGGGATGTAGCATTATTCAATTGTTTGGTTAGGGATTCGATTTCAGTTGCTTGCTTTGCTATAGTACTCTCAAGAGCTTTAATCTTAAGTTCAGCAACCTTTTCTCTTCCTTCAACCTCTTTGGCTAAGAGTTCTGCTTTTTGTTTAGCCTGTTCTTCAATTAGGGCAGTGGTTTCTTTCTTAGCCTTTTCGACCGCTTTTGCAAGCTCAGCCGGGAAAGCTTCTACTTTAGCTCTCAATTCTGCTATTTCCGCTTCTTGAGCAGTCACAGCTGCCTCTCTTTCAGCTAATTTCTTCTCTTGAGCTTCTCTTTCTTCCTTGAGAGCTTTCTTTAAGGCGGCTTTTTCTCCTTCATAAGCATCTTTATCTTTTTCTCTTGATAGAGCTAAGTTGTAAGCATACTCTTCTGCCTCCCTTTCTCTCTCTTTCTTAAGACTTGCATCTCTTTCTTTGATAGCCAGTTCATGCTCTTTTTGTTCTTTTTCCCACTGCTCCCTCATAATTCCCATCTCTTCTTCGAAAGCTTTCTTTTTTTCTTCATTTGTTTGAATAAAGGTGGCCATTGTTTCGGCAGCAACTTTAATGTCGTATATCCCTTGAAGATTCTTGGTCTCTATAGCAATTGCTTGTTGAACCTCGTCTAATTTGTTTACTTCTGCTATGAGTTTATCTGATAAATCAGTTAGGGTCTTGCTTAAATCCAATTTAAGATTAGCCAATCCCTTGACAATACCTTCTAGTGTATAAGCTGATGCCTTTTCCACTACAGTCTCCAGAGCTAGTTTTTTGGCTTCGGTCTCTTTACCTGCACTCTTGACAACCTTCTCTTTCTCCTTATATTTAGCCAACAACTCTTCATATTTGTTGAGTATCTCCTCTTTTTTGCTTTTCATTGTTAATTTCTGTTCCATCTCAGACCTCCATTTCAAATCTTTAGAGATTTAGCATTCATATAGACAGTACTTCTTTAGTTTCCACAAAGTTCTTTATCTTTTATTGTTGCAGAAAACATGATATATTCCACTACTTGAATTTCTATCCTTAATTGTCTTACCACAATGAATAGATTGTATTTCTATTGCTTGGAAATGTCAAAAAAACAGCTACTTAACATCAATATCCATGGATACATGCTCGTCCACCGGTGGGAT
>CAYYHL010000061.1:5952-9597 GCA_964471775.1 uncultured Clostridia bacterium | reverse complement strand
CCCCTCCCTTGGCAATGCAATGCCCATGCCCTCGATGAGTGCTGGAGATGTAGTCGTCCCTGCCAAGATTAGAACAGGCTCCTACCGCTACAGCCTCCTCACCAACATAAAGATGGGCTAAGCCGGGCATAAATCCCCGGGCAAAGATGTCTACCACTTTCTCCTCGAACTTTCTGATCTTGACCATCACCTCGTACATCTTTGCCAGTTTTTCTTTGGAAATCTGCATAAACACTCCTTAAATAATCAGGCACATCTTTTCGAGAGACCAGTAATTTCCGAGGAAAATTAACCAGCAGATTCTTCCATGACCCCAAGCACTCTTTCAAACTCTGGCATCTCTCTCTATGAGTCCTTCTTTTCCTCTCGATATATGAACCTGTTTATGGCATTAAGGTAGGCCTTAGCACTGGCTTCGATAATGTCAGTACTGGTCCCTCTGCCCGTCACCATTCCCCCCTTAGCCTGGACTTTAACCATAACTTCGCCCAGGGCATCCTTCCCCCCGGTAACGGAGTGAAGAGAATAGTCGAGCAGGTTCAGTTTCATTCCGGTGACTCTGTCTATGGCCCTGTAAGCCGCATCGATGGGACCATCACCACAGGCAGCTTCCTGAAAGACTTTACCTTTTTTCTTGATCCTTAGCGTAGTGGTGGGAAGAATCTGGTTGCCGGTCACGGTATGGATATACTCAAGTACATAGACTTCGGGAATGCGAAAAGTTTGCTCCTCTCCCAGAAAAATGAGATCCTCATCGAAGACTTCCCTCTTCTTATCCGCCAGCTCCTTGAACCTCCTAAAAGCAGCCTCCAGTTGATGAGAATCCAGCCGAAAACCTAGTCTCTTCATTCTTTCTCCAAAAGCATGGCTTCCGGAATGCTTACCCAGAACTAGCTCCCCCTCCTTCAAGCCGATGGAGGCAGGGGTCATTATTTCATAGGTTGCACTTTCCTTAAGAACCCCGTCCTGATGGATACCCGCCTCATGTCGAAAGGCATTTTCACCGACAACGGCCTTGTTAGGTTGAACAGGAACTCCAGTAAGACGGCATACCAGTCGAGATGTCCTATAAATCTCACTTGTGTTGACATTGGTGTAAAAAGGCAAAAGATCCCTTCGAGTAGCCAGCGCCATAACTATCTCCTCCAGGGAGGCATTACCTGCCCTCTCTCCTATCCCATTCACGGTACACTCCACCTGTCTGGCCCCTGCCTTTATCCCGGCAATGGAATTGGCAGTAGCCATTCCCAGGTCATTGTGACAGTGAACACTCAAGGTGACCTTCCCAAGATGGGGGATATTTTCACGTATGCTCTGGATGAGAGCGCCAAAATCATAGGGAGTAGAGTAGCCTACTGTGTCTGGAATGTTGATTACAGTTGCCCCTCTCTCAATGACTGCCTGAATTACCTCGCGCAAGAAACTCAAATCGCTTCTGGAGGCGTCCTCCGGAGAAAACTCCACCTCGGGGGCAAATTCTTTTGCCGTTTCTACGGCCTCCACCGCTGAGGAGAGAACCTGCCGTGGGCTCATCCTGAGTTTGTGCTTCATATGAATGGAAGATGTTGCAATGAATGTGTGGATCCTTTTATGTTTCGCGTCGCTCAGTGCCTCACCCGCCCTTTCAATATCCGAAGGAAGTGCCCGCGCCAGGGCGGTAATGACTGGGGCCTCGACTTCCTGGGCAATGCGTCTCACTGCCTCAAAATCACCAGGAGAAGAGGCGGGAAAGCCTGTCTCAATAACATCTACTTTCAGTTTCTCCAGTTGCCTGGCGATCTCCAGCTTCTCTTCCACAGCGAGGCTGGCTCCTGGAGACTGCTCTCCATCGCGAAGTGTGGTATCGAACACGATCACTTTTTCCATGAATCCTCCCTGCAACTAACCTTTAAGAATACTTACCTCTGCATGAGACAACTCATCCAGTGCGCACATCTCTTCAGAGTGAAGATCCACCATCGATATCTCACAGGGGTTCACTCGATCTATTTTCTTCTCGGCTATGCCAGGACCTATCCTTAACTTCACCCTGTCACCGGCACAATGAACCCGGGCAAAAAAAGTCACGTTTTCCTTTCCAGAAATGCGTTGAGGAACTATGTAGCGAATGTTCTGACCGGGAGTCAGCCTTATCCACCGAGAGGGGGATAGTAGATTACCCTCGAGATAACTCGCAGCCGACCTTCCGGCTGCTTCAGCCTGATAGGTGATATGATCTACTAAATGGTGCACATGAACCACATTTCCGCAGGCGAAAACGCCCTCAAGGTTGGTCTCCATCATCTCATTAACTATAGGGCCACCAGTAAGAGGATCGAGTTCGACACCAGCCGAGAGGGACAGTTCGTTCTCCGGTACAAGTCCTGCCGACAGGAGGAGAGTATCGCAGTCGATTCTTCTTTCGGTGCTCACCATAGGATCACCGCTCCTATTCACCCGCGCCACTGTTACGCCCTCTACTCTCTCTCTACCATGGACCCAGGTAACCATGTGTTCCAAATAAAGCGGTATTTTGAATTCATTCAGACAGGTAGCAACGTTGTGGGCCAGCCCCCGAGGATAGGACATAATCTCCATTACTGCCTCTACTTTGGCTCCCTCAAGAGTGAATCTGCGGGCCATAATCAAACCTACATCACCTGAGCCAAGAATAACCGCCTTCTTTCCCGGAAGGCAGCCTTTCATATTTATCCATTGTTGAGCAGCTCCAGCTGTGAAGATGCCGGCGGGTCTACCGCCGGGGATACCTATTTCTCCTCGCTGTCTTTCTCGACACCCCATGGCCAGGATAATAGCTTGAGCCCTAATACTCCGGACTCCTTCCTTTTCACTTACTATCAGGATCTCCTTGTGGGAATTAATTTCCAGAACCGTGGTCGCCGCCATCACCTTGACGTTCAATTTTCTAGCTTGGCCAAGGGACTTCTGAATATAGTCCTTTCCGGTCAAGTTGACACCAAATTTCCTTAGACCGAATCCCTCATGTTTACATTGAAGGAGAACCCCCCCTGCCTTTTCATTTCGGTCCAACACCAATACATCTTGAGCCCCGGCCCTCCTGGCTGAAACAGCCGCGGCTAACCCAGCGGCGCCCCCTCCCACAATGGCGAGACTTACCTCTGTCCTTCGCACACTTTTGCCGGCTCCGCGTACTCCCCTTGCTGTACCCTTTTTCCTCGGAGGGGTTCGTTTTCTCTTGGCCGGCGAGGCAAGGTCATCAGCCAAGAGCGACGATTTGCCTCCCTTTTTGGTCAGCTTGCGTAAAGATATTCCCCCCTCTCGGCAAAGAATTTCAGCCGCCCTGAGATGACAGAAACTTCCTTGACAGCGGCCCATACCCAGATGAGTTCTGAACTTTACACCATCCAGAGTGATGGCTCCGTCTCTAATAGCATCGACTATCTCCCCCTCCGATACGGTCTCACAAACACATACAACCTTTCCGTATCGAGGATTCTCCGCCACTACCTCTGCTTTCTCTTGCGCGGAGAGCTGCCGGAATCTTATCCCCGCTTGTCTGGTGGGATGAAAATCCACATTAGGACGGAGCTTGAGTCCCTCTTGGTCGAGCATCTCTACCACCATCCTGGCCAGGGTAGG
Organism: uncultured Clostridia bacterium; assembly: GCA_964471775.1. GTDB lineage: Bacteria > Aerophobota > Aerophobia > Aerophobales > AE-B3A > SOJT01. The sequence goes on along the minus strand of CAYYHL010000061.1, from coordinate 5,997 downwards.
AGCTGCAGTTAAGCCTGGACAATCGATACCTATAAGACTAATAAA
>CAYYHL010000061.1:0-5852 GCA_964471775.1 uncultured Clostridia bacterium | reverse complement strand
GGAAATCAAAGTGGGGACAGGATAGATGACGTGGCTTACCAGATTTCCTTTAGATCTATCGAGGATGTATTCTTCCCCCTTGCGGGGGACAATTTCAAATTTTGTGATCCCCACCATTTTTGCTATCTCATCACTGTGAAGTCCGGCAGAGTTGATCACCCATCTTGCCTTGAAGACTCCCCTGTTGGTCCGGATGATCTTCGTTGCATCGGGTTCCACCTGTATCCCCAGAACGCGTCTGTTTAAATAGACTTGGGCTCCATTACGAGTAGCATTTTCCACCAAAGCAATGGTCATCTCGTAGGGGGAGATAATCCCGGTGGTGGGGGCATAAAGAGCCGCTTTTGCCTTGGGGTTTATTCGAGATTCCTTTTTCAAAAGTTCTTCTTGAGAAATAATACGGAGTCCTGAGACCGCATTTTCCTTGCCCTGGGTCTGAAGTTTCTCCAGAATTCCTATATCCTTTGAGGTGAAGGCGATAGTTAACGAGCCAACCCTTCTGAAGGGAACGGAAAGCTGCCGAGCGAGCTCTTCGTGCAGATGATTCCCGGAAGGGGTGAGTTTTGCCTTGAGCGTTCCGGAAGGCGCATGGAACCCGGCATGAATTATGGCACTATTGGCCTTGCTGGAGCCGAAGCCTACATCGCATTCCTTCTCCAGTAAAGCCACTTTCAGTCGATACCGGGATAGTTCTCTGGCTATGGCAGCCCCTACTACCCCCGCTCCGATTATGACCACATCGGAAAAAACAGCCTTCCTCATCCTTAAGCTATTTCCTCTTTCCTTTTTTCTGTTTCTCCAGGATCTTCCAGGCTCTCTTGAGCTCCTGAGGAGTATTAACTCCCAGAACTACTGTTGGATCCGAGGCTCTCATGGCCTCTACGCTAAACCCCTGCTCATGCAATAGCCCTATGACATCGGTGAGATAGTACTCACCCCCTTTGGTGTCACGGGTCAAGAGGGGAAGAAGAGGCAGAAGCTTCTGGCTATCAAAGCAGTAAACGCCGCTATTTACCTCTCTAATTCTTAGTTCCTCAGGCCCGGCATTTCGGCTTTCCACAATCCTCTTGATCTGCTCGTAGCCATTTCTAATAATTCGTCCGTAGTGACTGGGACGGGGAAGAACAGCGGTCAAGACCATGGCCGCCGATTTTGTTTCTCGCCGACGATGAACGAGCTCCACCAGAGCGGAGGAGGTAATAAAGGGGGCATCTCCCGGAAGAACGATGAGCTCTCCCTGAAAGCCTCCTAGAAGAGAAGTTGCTCTTGTAACGGCATCCCCGGTACCTAGACGTCTTTCTTGGTAGACATATTGGAATTTATCCCCCAGAATGGATTTTACCTTGTCGGCTTGATAACCTACCACAACAATTGTCCTTCCCACCCCGCTTTCCACACAGGCATCAGCAACGAATTTCACGAGAGGTTGCGAGGTGAGAGGATGCGCAAGCTTAATCAGCCCTGACCTCATACGTGTCCCTTTTCCGGCCGCCAACACCACCGCACATACATCTTTCATATTTCCCTCCTTATCAGTCGCATTCGAGCTTTACCGTCTATCCATTTTGAACTTTACCTTAACCAAGATTCCCACATTTGTCAATCTCAATCTTCCAGGAGGTTTGACGTTCACTTTTTTCCTCTGAGGACGCTCAAAATGATCTTAAGCTCCTCCATTCTGAAAAGATAGGTCAAGAGGAAGAAAACAAGCCCTCCTGCTCCTACAGCTGCACACAGCTGGATAATCTCGGAGGTCGTGCCCGATATCCAGACGAAGACAGGAATTCCCTCCAATACAAAATACACCGCCCCGGCCATAAGGATGCTAATGAGACAAGTTTTCAGAAAGGAGGCCAGGATTATTTTCCCTTCGAGCCCCCCGATCTTTATTCTCAAAAGGACAAGAAGGATAATCATATGAGAGATCATAGAAATAGAGGTAGCCAGAGCAAGTCCACTGTGCTTTAGGGGAAAGATGAGGAGAAAATTTAGCAAAACATTAAGAAACAATACAAAAAGAGATGCTTTGACCGGAATGAGAATTTCCTGAAGAGAATAGAAAGCTCTGTTCAGAACCATAACCTCTCCCATGGCCAAGAGACCCAGAGCGTAGTAAAACAGAGCCTGACCCGTCATAAGGCTGTCCTGAGCCAGAAAGGCTCCGTGTTCAAAGAGCAGAGAAATCAAAGTCTTCCTGACGAGCACGAGACCCAAGGTGGAAGGAATTAAGACTAGAAGAACCATTCGAACACTGAGGGAAACGACCCTCCTCATCTCCTGCATATTCTCCTCAGCGGCAAGAGAAGACAGAGCAGGGAAAATAGCTGTAGATACGGCAATGGCAAAGAGCCCCAAAGGAAACTGTATCAACCTCATGGCATACAGCAGAGCCGAGATACTGCCTGCGGGTAAGGTTGAAGCAAAGATGCGATTGATGATGATGTTGGCCTGCAGGGTCACGCCTCCCAAAGTCGCCGGACCCATGAGTCTACCTATCTTGCGCACGCCAGGATGGCTAAGGGATAAGATGAAACGATAGCTGAAGCCCCTCCTGACCAAGGGGGGAATTTGAAACAGAAGTTGTGCTCCCCCTCCCACTACCACGCCTATGGCCAGACTGTAAATGCCGAACCTCGGAGTCAGGAAGATAGCGGAGGTAACTACAGTAAGGCTGAATAGGACGGGAGCAAAGGCGGGCGCCGCAAAATGACCCACGCAGTTGAGGGTAGCCATAGCCAGAGCAGCCAGACTGACAAAGACTAAGAAGAGGAACATAACCTGAGTTAATCTCACGGCCATAGCAAGTTGAGGAGAATCGTCTGGGAAGCCAAAAGCAATGTAGGGAACATATTTGGGAGCGAGGAGAATTCCCAATGCCAACAGCCCCATAAGGAGAACAACCAGGATATTAAGGACGTTGTTTACAAGCTGCCACGCCTCATCTTTTCCCTTCTTGGTGAGCCATTCGGAAAGGACAGGGATAAAGGCTGTACTCAATGACCCCTCCGCCACAAGGGATCTTAAGAGGTTCGGCAGAGTGAAGGCGATCCAAAAGGCATCGGTAGCCGCTGAATAGCCAAAGATATAAGCAATCACCTGAAGTCTTACTAATCCAAAGATGCGCGAGACAAAAGTTCCCAATCCCACGACTCCAGCTGCTCTTCCTATCCCTTCTTTCCTCAAACTTCTCTGACCTCCCTCTGAATCTTGCCATCATTTCAAAAATCTTATATGTTGGAATACTCAAGGACAAGTCTTCCTCGTGAATACCTTAAGTTTCGAAAATTCTACCGTGTCAAAGGAGAGAAGGATGCCTATCATTGAATCAGCAAAAAAAAGAATGAGACAGGATCAAAGGCGAAGAACACGAAACAGAGCTATGCAGAGACAAATTGAGACTGCCAGTCGGAAACTCTGGCAGCTTATCTATCAAAAAAAGACGGAGGAGGCAAAGAAAAAACTCCCCGAGGTCATAAATCTTATGGAAAAGGCGGCTTCAAAAGGAATTTGGCATAAGAACAAGGTGGCGCGTCAGAAATCACGACTTATGAAAAGGTTGATCCAATAAAAAAATATCAAACCTTCGAGCCTTTGTCAAAAGGAAAACTAGAGAAAGCTCAGGAAGATACGTACTCCCGAGCTCAAATCAGGAGGGGTTGGCTACATCGTCACCAACATGAAAGGACCGGAAGATCTGAAAGAGTACAAAACTCAACGACTCCTCCCTAAGCTTCCGAGAAGAGTCTTCACCGGCTGTGGGACTCGGATTTCGGTGTGGATTTCTAGGCCTCCTGCACAAGGAAATTGTGCAGGAAAGACTGGAAAGAGTCTACCTTCCCTCTCGTTCATAGTACATCGGGAAGCGGCTTACCTCAAAGGGAAGAATTTGGTTAGCCGTCTTGAGATGGCCATTCCCCGACAGCTCTTCCCCATCCCCTTTACCCCTCATCTTTAATTACCCCCAAAGGATAATTGGGGACCATTTCTTCCCCTAGCCACTGAAGAGCTTCAAGAGGCGAGAGTCTCCAGGCAGTGGGACACGGTGAGAGAATCTCGACCAGTGAAAATTTCTCCTTCTCTTTTTGAAACAGAAACGATTTCTTCAGAGCTTTTTTCGTTTTCCTTATATTGGCGGGCCTATCCACGGCTTCTCGCTCAAGATAACCTGCGCCAGGAAGAGAGGCTAGAAGCTCAGGAACCCTGAGAGGATAACCTTCATTTTTGGCATCTCTTCCGAAGGGGGTGGTGGTAGTTCTCTGATCAAGCAGAGTAGTGGGAGCCATCTGGCCGCCCGTCATCCCATATATGGCATTATTAACAAAGACTACGTTGAAGGCTTCTCCTCGCGCAGCGGCATGAATAATCTCGGCCATTCCAATTGAAGCTAAATCTCCATCGCCTTGGTAGGCAAAAACAAGCTTGTCAGGATGCACCCTTTTTATGCCCGTAGCCACAGCAGGAGCACGTCCATGGGCCGCCTCAACCATATCAAAATCAAAATAATCATAGGCAATAACAGAGCAACCTACAGGGCAAACTCCAATTAGCTCTTCCCGAATTCCAAGCTCATCTACCACCTCACAGATAAGCCTGTGTATGATACCATGACCACACCCGGGGCAGTAGTGAGTGGGGCGGTCTTTCATGGACTGAGGCCGAGCAAACTTCACCTGCATTACTTTTCCCATCCTTCCAGGGTCAGATTGACCAGGTGCTGAGCTATCTTTCTGGAAGTTTCTGCAAGTGCTTCCTCTTCCGTCTGGATGGTCTCCAACTCCGGACCCTGGGGAGAGATAGAATATGGAGTGGCCTCCATTATTCTCCGGCTCCATAGAGTCTCTTCCTCGGGAAGAGAGATTAGCTCGACCGCCACCTCCATGGTCAACCGATATTCTTCCGGTTCTATCCCGCTCTCACTGGACAGCTCATTCAAATAGTGAGTAATCTCTCCTTCTAGAAGAAGGTCAGCCTTATCCTTCTCTTCCAATCGCAGGCGGGTGCGAACCTGAAACTCCTCAATAACCATACGGGTAAGAGTCTCTCCCACTCCCCACTCGATAGTCCTATCAGAAAAAAGGGGAATAGCGATGCTGGAAACTCCCGGAGGAAGAGGAACTTCCACCTGATAGGCACATCCTGTTAGAAAAAACGCCAAAAAAGAAGCAGCAACGAGCAATCTCTTCATTTCATCCCTCCGGATCTTTCTGTTGCTCTGGAATCTCTTCATCCAGATCGGAGGAGCTATTTAGAAGTAGCTTTTCCTCCAAAAGCGCTAAAGGCCTCCAGAATATTGATGGGCAAGGGGAAGACAATGGTGGAATTCTGTTCAGTGGCTATATCGGAGAGGGCCTGCAGATACCTTAACTGAAGAGCCTGAGGATACTTGCTAATGATGCTAGCAGCCTGAGAGAGTTTTTCAGCGGCCTGAAACTCTCCTTGGGCGTTGATAATTTTGGCTCTCCTCTCCCTTTCCACTTCTGCCTGTCTTGCCATGGCCCGCTTCATGGTATCGGGTATCTCGACCTCCTTAACTTCCACCACACTCACTTTGATTCCCCAGGGATCAGTTTGTTCGTCAACAATGCTCTGAAGTCTTTCATTGAGTTTCTCCCGCTGAGAGAGAAGCTCATCAAGTTCAGCTTCTCCCACCACTCCCCTCAGGGTGGTCTGGGCTATCTGCAGGGTGGCAAAACGGAAATTCTCTACTTCGATAACGGACTTACAAGAGTCTATAACTCTGAAATACACCACGGCGTTCACCTTGACCGGAACATTGTCCTTGGTGATTACCTCCTGTGGCTGAACATCAAAATTCACCGTCCTCAGGCTAATTTTCGTCATCCTATCCACAA
>CAYYHL010000060.1:0-9814 GCA_964471775.1 uncultured Clostridia bacterium | reverse complement strand
GAGATCTTGTGAAAATTCTTACGATAACCCTCAAGGCTTGATCCAGCCAGGTTAAGAAGACCTATTCTCCCTTCAAATAAAATCACATCCCCTGAAAAGAGCGTGCTACAGGACCCATCATCAATATGAAAACAGGTGGAGTCTTGGCTATGTCCTGGAGTGTGGATAGCCTTTAGCTTTAGGCTTCCAACAGAGATTACCTGCCCATCCCCTATCCTATAGTCTACCTTGAAAGGCTTAAAGGTATATGCCCGAGAATAGAGACCACTCTTCTTGGCAACCACCAGCCCCATCTCTGCCTCCTCTCCTTTCTCAACAAGTTCTGCACCCTGCTGGTGGACATAAACTCTGGCAGAAGTTCTATCTCGAATTTCTTTGCAACCTCCTGAATGATCAGCATGGTAATGGGTTATGATTATTTTCTTAATTCTTCCAGGGTCAAGACCATCCCTTTCCACATTGGACAGTATCAAATCAATATCCACTCCTGCCCCGCTGTCAATCAGAGCAAGCTCATCTACTCCATCAACGAGGTAGATATGGCAGTCAAAGGGATGAGAAAGACCAATCTGTCCACTTCCCACCAGATATACGTTTTTCAAAATCTTCATTGTCTAGCTCCTCAACGAGATTTCAATGTATCTCTCTTTTTCAACCAAATCTCGGGCTTCCCTGCTATTGGGGGAGTTCCTTTGGACGGAAAAGACCCCTACTAGACGCCTCATTTTGTCTATCTCCTTTTGGCGTACAGGGAAACTATTCCAATAATAATAAGACCCTGGGCCATTAGCTTTCCGGAATGAGGTATCCCTAACATAGTCAGGAGGCTGAACAGAATAGTTATCACCAGTGCTCCACCTACAGTTCCTACAACGCCTCCCCGACCTCCACTGAAAGTGGTCCCTCCCATTATTACTGCAGCGATGGAATTGAGGTCGTAGCCCCCACCCACAGTTAAGCTTCCCGTTCCAATGTAGCCGGCGAGAAGAACACCGGCAAGAGCGGAGCAAACACCAGAGATAACATAAGCTATAATAACTACCAGGTCTACATTCACTCCTGATAGGTAACTTGCCCGGGGATTTCCTCCGCTGGAGTAAATGTACCTTCCAAAAGTGGTGTAACGAAGAACAATAAAGGCCAGGGCAATTACCGCCAGCCACACAATTATGGCTGCAGGAAAAACACCTCCTATGCGACCTGCTCCGATGAACCGAAGAGAATCAGGGATTTTTCCTCGAGGAGAGCCTCCGCAGTAAAGGAGATAAACTCCGGTAAGTACCGACATCATGCAAAGAGTCATTACAAACGGGGAAAGTTTCAACTTGGTTATACCCAGACCGTTGACGAGGCCGATAAAAGCCCCCACACCCAGGCAGAGAATTGCTACGGGAAGAACCATCTCTCCTCTTCCCAGGATCATCCCGGCAGTTAGTATCTCTATTAGAGTGAGGTTTGCACCGACGGATAGATCGATACCCTGCGTCATAATCACGAAGGTCTGTCCTATGCCCACGATACCCAGAGCAGATGCCTGTCTTGTAACGTTCAAAAGATGACTGGGAGTAACTGATGGGGGAGAAAGAACGCCCGAGATCGTGACCAGAAGAAGCAAGGCAAAGTAGACTCCCAGTCTTTGAACCAATTCTGCAAATCTTGCACCCTCAAGGACAGCTTCGTCTCTGATTTCTCTTTGAGATAGATTCCTCATCTTCTTCTCAAGGAATATATAACTACTGCTGTTATCAAAATAAGCCCCTTTGCTATGTACTGGTAAAAAGAGGATACGTCCAATAAGTTGAGCATGTTACTGAGCATGGCAATGATGAGTGCGCCGGCAATAGTTCCTTCCACACCACCCCGACCTCCTGCAAAAGGAGTCCCCCCTACTATTACCGCAGTAATTGAATCAAGGGGAAAGGATGTTCCCACCAAAGGGTCTCCGGACCTTATTCGGCCTGTTAGAACAAGTCCAGCTACAACGGCTATAAGGCCACAGATTGTGTAAGCAGAAATCTTGACCAGGTCTATATTTATCCCGGCGAGCCTCGCGTTTTCCTCGCTTCCTCCTGTTGCATAGAGATAGTTCCCCAGAACAGTTTTTCTCAATATGATTATCGCCGCCACAAATACCAGAACCAGGATAATCGCTGGAACCGGGACAAAATAAAGGTTGCCTGTAATGACCCCCCCAAAGTTTCTGGGTACATGCCCCCCCGGATACGGCCTTATCTGCAGAGCTATTCCCTGGATGAGCGCCATCATACCAAGAGTAGCTATGAGCGGGGAGAGCCTTGCCTTGCTGACAAGAAGCCCATTTGCAAGGCCTATTCCCGCACCAACGCCAAGACACAGAAGTACTGTGGTGAATATCGTGACGGGGGTCTTCGTCATTAAGCTCGCACAAAGGACGGTGGTTAGACTCATCACTGAGCCTACCGATAAATCAAGGCCGGTAAGAAGAACAATGAAGGTTTGTCCTATACTTACAATCCCCAGGGGTGCAGCCTGGTGCAAGATATTGGAAAAATTCCTGGAAGTACGAAAGACCGGGGAGATCAGGGAGGGTATAACAAAGAGAACAATGAGCACCAGATAAATCGTTACTACGCTTCTATCTCTTCTCAGGAGCAGTTTAAGAAGCACCCTTAACCTTCCTTGGAACTAAGAGGCCTTCTCGCCCGCGGCAGCAGCCATAATCTTTTCCTCACTCACCTTTTCTGCTGGGATCTCTGCCACAATTTCTCCCTCAAACATTACCAGCACCCTGTCACTCATTCCTATGATTTCTATCATATCTGAGGAGACTATAAGAATACCTGTCCCTTCTTGGGCTAGCCGTCTTAAGCGGTGGTAAATTTCTATCTTGGTGCCCACGTCTATTCCTATGGTCGGCTCATCGAAGATAATTACCCTGGGATTGCCAAGTAACCATTTGGCGATGATGAGCTTTTGCTGGTTGCCACCGCTTAGGAATTGTGCTTCCTGTTCTATGGAGGTTGTACGAATATCCAGGGCTTTAACCTGGCTAGCTACCGCTTCCTTTTCTTCTTTTCTATTGATAAATCCCCATGCCTTTCTTTCCCCCAGGGTGGGCAGGGCAACATTTTCCCGGATTGATCTACAAAGAACTAAACCTTCAGTTTTTCGATCATCGGATAAGAACCCTATTCCCGCTCTGATAGCATCTCGGGGACTATTTATCTGAATTTTTCTTCCCTCAAGATGTATCTCTCCTTTATCTATGGGGTCAACGCCGAAAATGGCTCTTACCAGCTCTCTTTGCCCTTGACCACGCAGACCCGCCACTATTACTACTTCTCCTCGACGCAGATCAAGATTTATATCCTTTAAAGCTCCCCTTCGGGTTAATCCTCGAAGGGAAAAAACTATGTTTTCTTTTATGTCCAGGCCTCCTTTTTGGGGGAAGATATTGACAAATTCTCTTCCCACCATCATCCTGATAAGTTCGCCCTGATTTATCTCTTGGACGCCTCTGGTAGCTACGAGTTCCCCGTCCTTCAGTACCGTGGCTGAATCTGCAATCTGGAATACCTCCTCCAGACGATGGGATATGAAAATGATGCTTACCCCTTTATTCTTCAAATTTCTCATCACCTCAAATAGATGTTCAACCTCATGCTCTGACAGGCTCGCAGTAGGCTCATCTAAAATAAGGATGTCAGGGTTAGCAGATAAAGCCCGAACAATTGCCACCATCTGTTGCTGCGCTACGGGCAGCTCATAAATGAGAGAATCAGCATCAAGGCTAAGATCCAGCATTGCCATGAGCTTACCTGCCTCGTCAACCAGTTTTGGAGAGTCAACGAGTCCTAAGGAAGTGCGAGGTTCTCTACCCAACAGAATATTCCTGGCTACGCTCATATGGGGAATAAGATTTAGCTCCTGATAAACAATGCTGATCCCCATATGTTGTGCCTGATAGGGATCAGGTATTATTGCCCTCTTGTCTCGAAGAAAAATCTCCCCCTGATCGGGTTGATAAACTCCACTCAGTATCTTAACCAGGGTGGTTTTTCCCGCTCCGTTCTCTCCTACCAGAGCGCGAATTTCACCCTGATACAGGGTGAAATCAACTTTGTTTAATGCTCTCACCCCGGGAAACACCTTGACTATTCCTCTTGTCTCTAGAATAACCCGTTTATTCATAACTCATCCCTGTCTTCACCATTAAGGCATAACGCAGAAGAGAGGGAGGGTCCCCTCTCTTCTGCTGCTTCTTGATCTTCCAGTCTCACCTATTCTCCCGGGAACAGTCGTCTTATGACGTCCTCAGGAAGATGCGTGTTAACGAACATAGTGTCGGGTAGATCTGGACGGACAAAATCATCCCGGGTTTCCTTGGTAATGACATAGGCAGGTAGAATATTTACCTTGGGAGTTGCCTTCCCCTGGATAATATCAAGACCTATTTGAAGACCTTTCTGGCTTAACCAGGTGGGCTTGGTGAGGCAGACAGCTGTCAAATCAAATTTTTTCCACATTTTCAGATATCCATTGTCGTCGTCCGCGGTAATGGGAGGTACAGACCTTCCTGCAGCAACAAGAGCCTCTATGGCACCTCTTGCCATCATGCCTGCACCAGTCCATATCCCATCAATTTTGGGATGAGCTGGTATGATGTTCTCCATAGCCATCTTTGCTTTGACATAAGTCCAGTCGCAATACTCATGAGCTACTACTTTGATATCGGGATACTGGTCAAAGACTGACACAGCTCCTCTCCAGCGATCCTCCGCTGTGGAAAGCCCGGCAATTCCCGAAAACCCAACTACATTACCTTTGTATCCTATAGCCTCTGCCAGCCATTTACCGCCGGTTACACCATATTCAAAATCGTCGACATTTACAAAAGAGGTGTAGTTTTCTGTGTCTGCCCCCGCAGCACAAAGTATGACCGCAATCCCCTTATCGTAGGCTTTCTCAATCACCGGAACAACAGCGGTAAACGAGCAGGGAGTAAGTACCAGGACATCCGGGTCTCGAACGATCAGGTCCTCTATGTTGGAAATTTGTTTGGCAGCATTTCCTTCCGAATCTGTGTAGAAAGCGTCGCTGATAAGATCAGGATGACGAGCTACTTCTGCTTTGAACTCCTCAAAGAGCTGCACCCCCCAGGTATTTCCCTTATAGTAAATATCAAAGGCAACCTTGTAAGGAGGGCTCTTCTTGTACTTGCTGATGTCCACCATTTCTTCTGCAAACAAGCTACCAATTGCCATGAGAGCTATTAATCCCACTACCAACAGCACTTGGCCTACCCTTTTTCTTCCAGACATCTTTTCCTCCTTTTGGAGCTTTGTTCTCACCTTTCTCGTGTTGACCTACTCTCAGTTATCACCCCCTTTCTCAAAGATTGCTTTTCACGATCTTTTCATAATGCTTCTTATTCGCTCAAAAGCTTCCTTTATCTTATCCTCTCCTGTAGCAAAAGAAACTCGGAGATAACCTTCGCCTTCCCTGCCAAATGCCGAGCCCGGTACGGTAGCTACCTTCGCTTCCCTCAGCCATTTCAAAGCAACATCCCGGGACTTCTGGTTTAGTTTCTTTATGTTTATGAAAGCATAGAAAGTACCTCTGGGAGATGAGCAGGAAACCATGGGAGTCTTTTCAATTTCTTCCAGGAGAAGTGAGCGCCGAAGGCGATACTGTCGAAACATCTCCTCCGTAGCCCCATCTCCTGACCTCATCGCTGCCAGTGCAGCCTTCTGAGAGATGGAGCTGGCACAGGCGGCTACATCCTCCTGCAATTTGGTCATTTGTTTAATGATGTCTTCATCCCCGAGAGCATATCCGACCCTCCAGCCAGTCATAGCATAAGCTTTGGAAAAGCTGTTTATGATGATAGTCCCGGCCCGCATATCTTTCAAGGAAGCTATGCTCTTATGTTCGCCTTCGTAGATAATCTTCTCGTAGCATTCATCCGAGATAACCACCAGGCTATGATCTTTTGCCACTCCTGCTATTTTCTCCAGCTCCTCTGGACTATATACACACCCTGTGGGATTGCTGGGAGAGTTTAAGATAATTGCCTTACTTCTTGGACTCAAATATCGCCTTATCCTGTCCGGGGTGAGGATCCATCCTTCCTGTTCTTTGGTGGGAATAAAGACAGGCTTTCCTCCTGCCAGAAGAATTTGGGCTTCATAGTTGGGCCAGAAAGGATCAGGAAGCAGCACCTCCTGTCCCTGGCTAATGATGCCGGTGAGAGCAAGAAACAAAGCTCCCATTGCTCCCACAGTAATAACGACCTCTTTATCGGGAGCGTAAGAGATTCCCTGCTCTTTTTTGTATTTTTTGGCTATCTCCTCTCTCAGTTCTAAAATTCCGGCATTGGAGGTGTAGTGAGTGGCCCCCTTGCAGGCTGCTTCAAAGGCCTCTTTAATGATGAAGGAGGGAGTGGTAAAATCTGGCTCACCAACACACAGATTCACTACATCGGGGATGGTTGGAACAAGATCAAAGATTTCTCTTATCCCTGAGCGAGGGATCTTGAGAATTCTATCTGGACATATTTGCACGTTCTCCTCCTGCAGTTAGATCTTCCAGGCCGCATGGTATCCTTCGTGGATAGCCTCACATAGTTTCCTCGGTTCAACGCAATCTCCTATGAAATAAACCTCAGCATCAAAGGAGACCTTGGAAAGAGCGTCCCTCAAGTCGCCTTTAGGCTCGAATCCAGTAGCAAAGACCACATTGTCTGCGGGAAGCAGCTCTTCGTTGCCATCCTCTCTTTTTACAACTGCTCCTTCTTCTTCTATTCTCACTATCTCTCTTTTCTCCAGAATCTTCACTCCCTCTTTTTCCATGCTCCTTATTAACATAGAACGGTTAGTAGGATGCTCATCTTCGAGGATGCTCTTGCGGGCCAGAGTATCCACCACCATGACTGACCTATTTTGGGAAGCTAGATACCAGCTGGTCTCAGAACCTATCAATCCAGCACCTACGACCACAACTTCCTTTCCTATCGTGAGCGTCTTGTCCTCAAAAAGCTGAAGAACCGTGAGCACCTTTTCTTTCTCTATACCTGGTATCTCTGGAACCAGGGGATCAGCTCCTACAGCCACAATTACTGCCTCAGGACTTTCCCTGGAAAGATCATCCAGAGCACTGATTCTGTGCCCCAATCGCACCTTCACCTGGCTTCTCTTAAGACTTCTTTCATAATACTCTAAAAGCCTGCCTATCTCGGGTTTGAACCGTGGAACAGAGGCAAATATCATCTTACCTCCAATATTACTTTTCTCCTCATAAAGAATTACATTATGTCCTCTTCCTGATGCCACCAGAGCCGCTTCCATGCCTGCAGGGCCAGCTCCCACTATGGCCACTTTTTTGGGGGATAGACTCTTTCTCATCTCGAACCTTCGCTCTTCTCCTGCAGCCGGATTAACCGCGCATTTTACGCGCCTTCTCGCAAACAGTTCTTTGTGACAGGTGTTACATTTTATGCAGTATCTCGCCTTCTTCCCCGTCCGAGCATTGAGGGCCCACTGAGCATCAGCGATAAGCGCTCTTCCAATGGCAACAAGATCGGCTCTTCCTTCCCTCAGTACTCTCTCAGCGTACTCAGGATCAGTTATTCCCCCTGTACCTATTACAGGAATACCCACGCCTTTTTTCACATTCTCAGCTAGTTTAACTAAGACCCCTTCTGGAGAGTAAATGGAGGGAACTGAAGGAAAATCACACTCCAAGAAGCCGGGGATTGTCGATGAGGTTGCGGCAGCATGGATATAGTCAGCACCTTCTTTTTCCATATGTTGCGCAATTTTTCTTGCCAGATCATCATCTACTCCCTCTTCTAAGTGCTCATGAGCGCTGAACTTAAAACCAACGACGAAATCCTCGCCGCATATCCTTCTTACCCCCTTTACTATACTGGAAGGAAACTTCATCCTCCCTTCCAAATCTTTTCCGTATTCATCCTCTCTTCTGTTGGTGTGAGGAGAGATGAATTGGCCGATGAGATAGGTATGAGCTCCGTGAACCTCAATTCCATCACATCCTGCTTCTTTGGCTCTCCTCGCTGCCTCAACAAACTCTTCTATCAACTCTTCAATTTCTTCTCTGGTTAGCTCTCGGGGACGCTCCGGATATATGAGACTCTCGATGCTGGAGGGAGCAACCGGTCTTTTGCCGGTCAACCCTCTCATGGCTTTTCCTCCAGGGTGAGCTATCTGCAGGGCAAATTTTGCTCCAAAAGATTGGACTCTTCCGCAAAGCCGGCTCATCCCTGGAATGAATCTATCGGAAAAAATTCCCAGAGTACCTATTCTTTGCTCCCTACTTACCATGGCAAAGGGAGAAATAATCAGTCCTACCTCACCCCTGGCCCGCTCTTCGAAGTAGTCAATTAAGGCTTCGGTGACGCTCCCATCAACAGCCTCAAAGTTAGCTCCCATCGGAGCCATGACTATCCTGTTCTTAACCTCACTTCTACCCACCATAATAGGCGAGAATAGGCTTTCTAACTTCATTTATCGTTACTCTCCCTTCCCATATCATCTCTCGACTGACTCACGCTCTGATAGGTAACAATGCTCTGGGCAATTATTTCTGCCGCCTGAACTACCTCTTCTATCTGGATCCATTCCTCTTCAGAGTGAGCCTGGGCAATATTACCGGGACCGAACACAGGTGTAGGAATCCCTCGGGCCACGAATTTTCCTGCGTCTGAGTCAAACCTGCCTCCTCTAATTTTGGGCTCAGAGGCTCTCCTGTCCTTCGCACATTGGAATAAAGCCTGAACTACCTCTTCATCTTCATCTATTTGCATAGCGGGACTTGCAAGAAAAGGATTTTCTCTTTCTACCTCCAGCAAGGGGTTCTCCTTCCTTAGCTCGTCCAAAAATTGATCTACCTCCTCCAGAACATCCCGGTCATTCTCCCCGGGTACCATCCTTCGATCTATTTCAATAAAGCATCTATCTGGAACAGTATTTACCTGAGTTCCTCCCTTAATAACGTTCACGCTCAGGCTGGGAGACCCGACGAGAGAATGGGATCTTTTCCTGCAAACTGGAACCAGCTTTTTTTCGAGAGCATCAACCACCTCACTCATAAGATAAATAGCATTTTTCCCTTTATCTGGTTCAGAGCTGTGCGCCGAGATTCCCCTGGTAGTTATTCTCCATCTCAAACAACCCCTATGGGCTATTAGAACGTCCAGATCGGTGGGCTCACCAACTATCCCCGCATCAAACTTAAATCCCTGATCTAGAAGATGTGACACTCCCCGGTATCTATGCTCTTCATCCATCACTGCAGCAATATAGACATCCCCCTTCAATGGGATGTTTCTCTCTCTCAAGAGTTTCATAGCCAGGAGCATGCTCGCTAATGAGCCTTTATCATCACAGGCTCCCCTTCCAAACATCTTGCCTTCCTCCATCTTTGGCACAAAAGGGTCTATGCTCATATTATCTACCTTGACTGTGTCCATATGCGCTTCTAGAACAAAGTTTCTGCCCCTGTCTTTCCCTTCAAGAATACCAACTACATTGGGACGATCATCCAAAACCGGCTGCACCATAGATCTTATACCTATAGTCTTCAGATAGTCCCTGACATAAGAGGCTATCTCCTTTTCGCCCTTGGCCAACCTATCCTCTAAGGGATTAACACTATTTATGGCGACTAGATCTCTCAGTAGACTGACAGCCTCTTTTTCTTCAACTGAACCTTTGAAATATATATTATCCTTCATTTTCCTCTGGTCAAACATCTTCCCCTGGTCAAAACCTATTTTGCCGTGATCGAATCAGAGGAGTGACCTTTCCCGTCCGGG
>CAYYHL010000059.1:0-9859 GCA_964471775.1 uncultured Clostridia bacterium | reverse complement strand
CCCCCCAATCTCAACTTCTACCTTGAATTTCTTTTGGTGATCCGGCCCGGTCTCCTGCACCACTTTGTAGCGCGGGAGGGATTTGTACGTCGATTGAACATACTCCTGTAGGGACGATTTGAAGTCATTTATCTGACGCATTCTCTCCTTTTGCAGGGCAAGGAATGACAAGACAACCCGTCGAGCGACCGAAAGACCTTTGTCCAGGTAAACGGCCCCGATCATGGCCTCGTAGGCATCCGCCAACAAAGTATCCTGGGACTGTATCCCCTCCTGATCCTTAGCAATGAGTAGATATTTCCCGACCCGAATCTGGCGAGCATAGTCAGAAAGGGATTCTTTTGAAACCAGCTTGGATCTGAGTTTTGAGAGCTCTCCCTCCGACAGCTCAGAATACTCCCGAAACAGATACTCTGCCGTGACGAGCTCCAGAACCGCATCACCTAAGAATTCCAGTCTCTCGTAGTCAAAGAGACCTCTTCTTTCCTCGGGCCGGACATACGAGGAGTGAGTTAGGGCTCGATTAAGAAGCTTAAGGTTCCTAAACTCAATACCCAACTGGGCTTCGAGCTGTCCCAGTTTTCTTCCTCTTCCGGGGCTTATTTGCATCCCACACACTCCGGTTCGAGAGATCCGCCACTCCCAGGCCCTGGTGCCGCGGATCTTTTTTTTCTGAGAGGATTCTGCTTCCCCTCCTACTAGCTTTAAGATGCGAGAAAAAACTTATCTTTGAGCACGGCAAGGGAGCTTTTTTGCCTGATTTCGAATTTCACAGGAAAGATGCAGTCTGCTCAAGACAGAGTGAGGGCGAGTCTTGCCGAGGAATGAGTGGCGACTCAAAGTTTCCTAACTATCAAAACAGAATTATGGCCTCCGAAACCCATAGAGTCAGAAAGAGCCACCTGTATTTCAGTTTCTCGAGCTTGATTTGGGACGTAGTCCAGATCGCACTCTGGATCAGGAAACTCGTAGTTGATGGTGGGGGGGATAGCGCCCTCCATGAGAGAGACAACGCAGGCAACAATCTCTGCACCACCGGTAGCTCCCAACATATGACCAGTCATGGACTTAGTGGAACTAATAGGTATCCTGCGGGCATGACTGTCGAAGAGAGCTTTGATGGCCAGGGTCTCTATTCTATCGTTGAAAGGAGTGGATGTGCCGTGGGCATTGATATAGTCCACTTCTTCAGGACAGATTCCTGCATCGGCCATAGCGCTGGCCATGGCTTTTCTAATGCCGCTCCCATCTTGAATAGGTTGGGTAATATGGTAAGCATCATCGCTCATCCCGAACCCTATGGTTTCGGCGAGGATATCTGCGCCTCTCTTTCTGGCTCTCTCCAGTTCCTCCAGAACCACTACTCCAGCTCCTTCTCCAATGACGAATCCATCTCTTTCCCGATCGAATGGACGGGATGCCTTTGCCGGCTCTTCATTTCTGGTGGACAAGGCCCGCATTGAGCAAAACCCAGCCAGTCCCAGGGGCGTGATCGCAGCCTCGGCTCCTCCAGCAATCATCACCTCAGCATCTCCTCTCTGTATGATCTTGAAAGCCTCTCCTATGGCGTGATTACCTGTGGCGCAGGCGGTAGAAATAGAAAAATTAGGACCAGAAAACCCATACTTGATAGCCACATGAGCAGAGACAATATCGGTGATGAGCATGGGAACCAGAAAAGGACTCACCCTCTGGGGGCCCTTTTCCATCAACACGGCCTTTTCTCTTTCTATGGTAAACAGGCCTCCTACTCCGGATCCAATCAAAACTCCTATCTTGGCAAGATCCTCTTTTTCACTCTCTAGTCCTGCCTGCTGGATGGCCTCTTCTGCTGCCACCATTCCAAACTGAGTGAATCTGTCCATATGTTTTGCTTCTCGCGAGGAAAAGTACCGCAAAGGATTAAAGTCTTTTACCTCTCCGGCCATGTGAGAACGGTAGGAGGATGGATCAAAATGAGTTATTCGACCTACCCCATTTTTTCCCGCAGAAAGGGCAGTAGTGAATTCTTTCACTCCGATCCCAATGGGAGAAACTACACCCATTCCGGTGATTGCAACTCGGTAATTCATATTCCCTCCCGCTCATCTTGTCAGAAATCCTCGGGTCACACATCCGAGGCCCCCGTTAGACTGCCCAAAGGGTTTCCTCCTCAAGGATAAATCTTCCCTTCCACTTAAGATGGGGAGAGCCGCATTTCCCTAATCGCGTAGAAGAGACGTCACTCCTCCAGGTGGTCTTCAATGTAGTCCACTGCTTTCTGGACGGTAACCAGCTTTTCCGCATCCTCGTCAGAGATCTCTAAATCAAATTCCTCCTCCAGAGCCATCACAAGCTCTACCGTATCCAGGGAATCGGCTCCCAGATCATCCACAAATTTTGCCTCAGGGGTGACCTGGGCTTCATCCACTCCAAGCTGCTCGCTAGTGATTTCCCTGACTTTCTTGAGGATCTCATCCTTCGTCATACCTTAACCTCCTTCTGGGTGACCTTAACTTCTGTAATCCGCTTTTTGTGAATGCAGTCTAGAGTTCTCGGGGAGCAGTCTACATGGCTAAACCCCCGTCTATTCTCACAATTTCCCCGGTTATATAGCCCGCTTCCTCTCGGACCAAATAGGAAACCAGATCTGCTACTTCTTCTCCCGTTCCCTCTCTATTCATAGGGATCTGGGATATAAACTCCTGCCTCTTTTCCTCTCCCAGCTTTCTCGTCATAGGGGTGTCAATGAATCCAGGCGCAACTGCATTAACCGTTACACCGTACCTGGCTACCTCTCGAGCCACCGACTTGGTCAGACCAATGATTCCAGCTTTGGAAGCAGCATAGTTCGCCTGCCCCGCATTGCCCCTTATTCCGATGACAGATGAGACGTTCACTATCCGGCCGAATCTCTGCTTCACCATTGGCCGTAAAACCATCCTCATACAATTAAAGGTTCCGGTCAAGTTGGTCCGAAGAACCCCCTCCCAGTCCTCATCCCCCATCCTTAACAGAAGCCTATCCCTATTGATTCCAGCATTGTTGACCAATATATCAATGTGACTGAATTTGTCAATCGTTTGACTGACCGCCTGTTTGACCTCTTCCGAACTTGCGACATCTACCCGGAAGGATGCGGCCTCACCCTTATTTTCTGCTATTTCTTCAGCTACCCCCCGCGCTAGCTTGCCGTTCAAGTCAAATATGATAGTCTTAGCGTCTTCTTTGGCCAGTCGCAGAGCAATACATCTACCAATTCCCTGACCGCCTCCAGTAACTATGGCTACTCTTTTCTTTAGAGACATCAAGACTTACCTCCCGCTGTTTTTTCCTTCCCCGAAAGACTAAATGCTTCCTATGCACCTCTTTTCTAGAGGGGGAATGACAATGCCCTCCCTTCTTCAAGCTCAAGGGTGCTCTTTGATGGCATCTTCTCGCCTCAATTTCGAGACAATAGTCCTTGGTATCCAGCCCGGATATACCCCAATAGTCTTCCCGAATTCTAGGTGGTCCCTGAGGAATCGAGAAACTCGACCAGCTCCTTCATATCCCGAGGCACGGGACAGGTGAACTCCACCCACTCTCTTTTGCTGGGATGAAAGAATCCCAAGACGCCCGCATGGAGCATACATCTTCCTGCAGGATAGGGAAGGCTCCGCTTCTTTTTTCCTCCGTAGAGGGTGTCTCCCACCAAGGGGCAGTTAACCGAATTCAGATGAACACGGATCTGATGAGTTCTGCCTGTTAGAGGATGAAGTTCCAAAAGTGAGGTTCCTTTCCACTTGCGGAGCACTTTGTATTCAGTAACGGCCTCCCGTCCCACCCTTCCCCTAACTTTCATCTTGATCATGCCGCGCGAACTTCTCTCGATCCTGGTGGCTATCCTGCCTTCATCCTGCCGAGGTACACCCTGCGCCAGAGCGAGGTACACCTTCTTAACTATGCGTTTACGAAATTGGGAAGTTAGAGCGAGATGAGTAGCATCATCTTTGGCCACCACCATAGCTCCGGAGGTATCCTTGTCCAGACGGTGGACAATACCCTGACGTTCCCACCCACCCAGGGTCGAAAGATGGGAAGAGTGATGAAGAAGAGCATTGACCAGAGTCCCTTTGGTTTGGCGAGGTGTGGGATGAACCAACATCCCGGCAGGCTTGTTTACCACCATAAGAGCCTCATCTTCCCACAGAACGTCCAGCGGGATATCTTCGGCCTTAACCTCTTTTCTCATCAGGGAAGAGAGACTCAAGACAACAATCTGTCCTTCCTGAAGGGAATAGTCTTGTTCTCTCACTTTCCCATCAACCTTCACCTCACCTCTTTTGATGGCTCCTTGGATGAAGGAGCGGGACAGATGGGAAAGATTCTTCTTCAAGAATAAGTCCAGTCTTAATCTTCTTCCGTCCTGCACCCGGAACCTATGGACCGATGGCACCTTATCCACCCAGGACATCCTTACCTCATTTTTCTTTTCCACAGCAAGGCGAGGGCGAGGATTCCCATAAATATGCTGGCAAGTTGAGCTAGAGTCAAATGAAGAAAGATGGGAAGATGATCACCCCTTAAGAACTCAATGCCAAAGCGATGTACGGAGTAGAACAAGAGAAAAGCCGGGAAAAGCCCTCCCCTCCACCTTTTTTGTCTTCGAAAGACGGTTAGAACAAGAAAAATCACCAGAAGATTCACCGAAGAGATAAGCTGGGTGGGTATTATGAGTTCACCGGGGAAAGCTTTCTCAGCAGGCGAGGCAAGAGGAAAAACAAATCCCACAAGCCATGGCCTTCCATAGCAGCATCCGTTGAGGAAACATCCGATCCGTCCGATGCTGAGGCCCAGAGCAATAGAAGGAGCGGCTATATCAGCGATCCTCCAGAATGAAAGATGATGACGGTGGGTGTAAGTGAGGGCACCGAGTATAGCAAAAAGGACGCCTCCCTGCAAGGCCAGGCCACCTTGCCAGAAGAGTAGAATCTTTCCCGGATGTCTAAGAAACCAGCTAAGGTCACTTACCACATAGGACAGTCGGGCCCCCACGATCCCGGATATGATGACCCAGAAGGAAAACCCTAACAGTGTCTCTTCTCTTAGGCCGCATCTTTTCCCTTGGTAGGTAAAAAGGATCACTGCTGCCGCTAAGCCCAAAGCCACCAAAACCCCATAGGTATGAATGGCGAAGGTGCCAATCCTCAAAAGAACTGGATACATTGGGAGCTCTTCACCCGGTATACTCCAGAACAGCCCTCCGGCATCTTTCGCAAAGGGTAGGATGCTCCTTGTCGCTTCCCAGATCCAGACTGTAGTTCCAACAGCGCTCGCATTTGCCGCCTTCAGCCCGGCTAATGCGAATCTTGAGCTCTTCACCCTCCTGGAGCTGGACCTCTGAAACAATGAAAACTTCCTTCAGCTCACTCCCCAAATCTTTCAACAAAGAAAGCTCCGAGAAGGGAGCGGTGATGGTCACCTTGGCCTCTAGAGAACTTCCTATTGCTTTGGCCTCCCTCGCCTCCTCCAATTCTTTCAGCACCGCTTCCCTTACCTTCAGTACCTTCTCCCAAACTACCTCGAGATTATCGTCGACAAGATTATCATCTACCTGGGGCCATGAAGAGAGAAAGACGCTCTCCTGGAGGCGGGAAGTCTCTCTGGAGGCAGATCCCTTCATCTTTCTAATATGTCCCCATACTTCTTCAGCGGTAAAGGAAAGAATAGGAGCTATAAGTTTGGTCAAAGATATGAGCAAATGCCAAAGGGTAGTCTGGGCTGATCTTCTCCCCTTGGAATCTGGAGGAAAAGTATAGAGTCTGTCTTTTAAAACATCGAAGTAGAAAGAACTCAGCTCATTGGTGGCAAAAAGGTGAACAAGGTGGACAGCTTCGTGAAATTTGAATCTCTCAAAGCTGGCTGTCGCTTTTCTTACCAGCTCCTGGAGGCGGGAAAGAATCCATCTATCAATGTCCCGCACTTCATCTGGGGGTACGGTATCTTCCAAGTAGTCAAAATCGTAAAGGTTTCCCAGGCAAAATCTGTAGGTATTCCTTATTCTTCGATAAACCTCTACTATATACTGAAGAATTTCCGGGGAAATCCTAATGTCCTGGGTATAGTCCTCAAGAGAAACCCAAAGTCTCAAAACATCTGCTCCGCGAGTGGAAACAATCTTCTGGGGATCAACCACATTGCCCAAGGACTTGGACATTTTTCTTCCTTCTGAATCCACCACGAATCCGTGGGTGAGAACCCCTCGATAGGGAGGCCTGTCCTTAAGAGCCATAGAAGTAAGAAGTGAAGTCTGAAACCAACCCCGATGTTGGTCTGATCCCTCCAGATACAGATCACAAGGATCCTCCAGACTCTCTTCCTGGACCAGTACAGCGTGATGGGACACTCCCGATTCGAACCAGACGTCCACAATGTCTTCTTCCTTTTTGAACTTTCCCCCTCCACATCGCCGGCAGCTGTAGCGTGGAGGCAGGACTCGGTCAACAGGTTCTTTGAACCAGAAGTCAGAGCCATATTTGGAGGTTAGATTCCTAATCCGATCAATGATTTCTTCATCAACGATAGCTTCTCCACAAGCTTCACAGTAGAGCGCGGGAATTCCTACCCCCCAGTATCTCTGCCGGGAAAGACACCAGTCAGGTCGCTCTTTCAGCATACTCCGCATTCTCATTTTGCTTCCCGGGGGAATCCATTCCACGTCATTCGTAACCGCCCTCATAGCCTTTTCTCTCAAATTGTGCTTGTCCACAGCTAGAAACCACTGGGGAGTAGCTCTATAAATCAGGGCAGATCCACACCTCCAGCAGTGAGGATAGGAGTGATCAACTTTCCCGTGGTACAAAAGATAGCCGCTATCCCTCAGCTTCTCTATGATAAGGGGATTCGCCTCAAAAACCCTCATTCCCTCGAGTTCTCCCGCCTCCAAGGTAAACTTCCCTTCACCGTCCACAGGCGAGTAAACGGGCAGGTTATGCTCCAAGCCGAGAAGGTAGTCTTCATCTCCATGGCCAGGGGCGGTGTGTACACACCCGGTACCCTCCGCCAAGGATACATAGTCTGCGGCAAGAACCTCTGATTCTCTACTTATAAAAGGATGATTGTACTTCAGGCCCTTTAGTTTCTCTCCCCTCTGTACGGAAAGGGCCTTGGCAGGCTTTATTCCGATCTCCTCCTCCAGTGTGGGCAGGCGATCTTTGGCCAGAATGAGGATTTCATTGTCGACCTGAACAAGAGAATACAGGTGACGAGGATGTATGGCCACAGCCAGGTTTGCCGGTAGGGTCCAGGGAGTGGTCGTCCATATCAAAAGGTAGACGGGAAGCTTGGAAGAAGTAAGGCCGCGGCTGTCTTTCACCGGGAATTTCACATAGATAGAGGGGGACTGCCTCTCCTTATATTCTATCTCTGCTTCAGCTAGAGCCGTCTGGCACTGGAAGCACCAGCGAACGGGCTTGAGCCCCCTGTAGATATACTCATCTTTAGCCAGCCTCCCAAATGCGTCGATAACCTGTGCTTCGTATGAGGGGCTCAGGGTAAGGTAAGGGGCCTCCCACCTTCCGAACACTCCCAGCCTCTCAAATTGATCCCTTTGCTTTTTGACAAAATGGAGGGCATATTCCCTGGCCTTTTTTCTAAAATCCAAGCGGGAAATTCCATTCTTGTTTATCCCCAATTTTTTGAACAATTGATGCTCCACCGGCAGGCCATGACAGTCCCAACCAGGAACATAGGGCGAGTCAAAACCTTGCCCGGTCCTGTACTTCACTGCCACATCTTTGAGAATCTTGTTCAGAACTTGCCCCATATGGATGTCTCCATTGGCATAGGGGGGGCCATCGTGAAGAACGTACTTAGGACGGCCTTTGCGCTCTTCTCTTATCTTCTGGTAGATCCTCCTGTTCTTCCAAAAATCCAGGATGCCAACTTCCCTCTGGGGAAGATTGGCCTTCATGGGAAAAGTCGTTCTTGGAAGATTAAGAGTTTCTCTATATTCCATTTCCTCATCACCCTGAGAGTGAGAGTTAGATTCTCTGGTGCCTTTTCTCAAATCTTCTCCACCACTCTCTTTACCAGTCGGGTTATGTTGGGTTCGGCTTCTTTCGCCACACGTATGACTTCTCTAAAGTCAACAGCCTTGAGCCCGTCAGGTATGCACTCATCCGTAATGCAGCTAATTCCCAAAACCTTGAGTCCCGAGTGACGGGCAACGATGACTTCCGGTACGGTGGACATACCCACCGCATCTGCTCCAATCAAACGCAGGAATCTATACTCTGCACGGGTCTCAAAGTTAGGCCCTGTTACTCCTACATAGACTCCCCTATGAATTCTGATTCTCTCTTGGATAGCGATCTCTTCAGTAAGTTCAACAAGGCCCAGGTCATAGGGCTCGGACATATCGGGAAAGCGGGGGCCAAGACGATCATCGTTGGGGCCAATGAGAGGGTTACTTGCAGTCAGATTGATGTGATCAGTAATGATCATTAGATCCCCAGCCCTGAAATTGGGGTTCATTCCTCCCGCTGCGTTTGATTCTATGAGAAGGTCTATCCCCATCTGTCTCATCACTCGGATGGGGAAGCCAATCTCTTCCAGAGAATACCCCTCATAAGAATGGAACCTGCCCTGCATAGCTGCTATCCTCTTACCCCCGAGCGTGCCGAAAATGAGATTTCCCTCATGCCCTGGGGCAGTGGAAACAGGAAAATAGGGAATGTCCTCATAGGCCAGCGTACTCTTGTCCTCAATCTCACCTGCCAAAGCGCCCAGTCCGGTGCCCAAGATAATCCCTATATCAGGCTTGAGCTTCCTTCCCTTTCGAATAAAATCTTTGGCCTCTTTGATCCGGTGTCGGAGCGAAACTTTCATGGAAATCTCTCCTCATATATCCAGCTGCTCTGGTCTTTGAGCCTGATGAGGATGCTCTGACCCAACGTAGACTTTCAATTTCTTGAACATCTGCCTACCTAGTTTACTCTTGGGAAGCATCCCCCGCACCGCTTTCCTAATAATATCCTGGGGTTTCTTATTCAACTGCTCCTGATATGTTCTCTCCCTGAGTCCCCCAGGATATCCAGAGTGCGAATAATAAATCTTCTTCTCCTCCTTGCCCCCCGTCACTTTCACCTTTTCGGCGTTTATGACCACAACAAAATCGCCTACATCCAGATGGGGAGTATAAATGGGCTTGTCTTTACCGGATAGGATCTGAGCGATCTTGCTGGCTAACCTGCCCAGTATCTTTCCTTCGGCGTCTATCAGATACCATTTCCTCTCGATTCCAGATTCTTTAGGAATGTATGTCTTCATCTATGCTCCTTTTGGTGCAAACCTTTGCCTGGCAGCTCCCTTAGCCTCTCCTCACTTTTCTTCTCACTTAACTTAGATCCTCCTTCTTGGATAGATACTCCTGCCTTCCCTTGCGAGTTTCCTCCCAGAATTTGACTGGTGGGGCTACGGGGATTCGAACCCCGGTCTGATGGCTGAGAACCACCTATCCTAGTCCCCTAGACGATAGCCCCGAAGTTATGAGTCCCATAAATTCTGAAAGCCCAAAGAATTTTCAATTCTTGTCTGGTGGCGGGGTCTATTCAGATATGTTCGAGTGTATTTTGGTGCTAAATGCTCACAAAAAGGAACTTATTCGCCTCGACCCACATCGTGGGAGTATAATAAGTCTACTATGAAAAGTCAAGCTCGGTCTCCTGCGGCGTTTGGGTAGGTAGAGCGCCTCGCTTAGCTCTGCTACCTGCCTCTATCCTGATTGAATTTCTCTCAATTACCCTTATGAGGAGGATTGCTCTCAATCTCCTTAAGAGGTGAAGGAGCAGGGGTTGACATTTTGCCCATTTTCATTATAATTTACTGATAGCTAATA
>CAYYHL010000058.1:0-10040 GCA_964471775.1 uncultured Clostridia bacterium | reverse complement strand
TGATGGGGGGGATGGCGGGGGTTACATCCATTATTGGACACAACTGGCCTGTTTTTCTGAAATTCAAGGGGGGGAAGGGAGTAGCGACCTCAGCCGGTGTTTTCCTGAGTCTCACCCCATTTCCCCTCATACTCTCAGCTCTGGTTATGGCTGCGGCGGTGGGATTCACTCGCTATATCTCCCTGGGGTCAATCACAGCAGCAGCAGCCCTCCCTTTCTTCATCTGGATCTGGACGAAGCACGTATCTTTCTATCTAATTCTGAGCGCCTTAGCCGCCTTTCTTGTTTTCCTGAGGCATCGATCGAACTTGGGTCGCTTACTGAGAGGAGAGGAAAGAAGATTGGGAGAAAGAGTGAAGGTGGGTACCAATCAGAGGTAGGTGCCTTTGCGAACTTGTCTGGAATGGTGGAAAAGTTATTATCCCATAAAGGAGGAGGGAAATGAACAAAGCAGAACTGGTGGAGGAGGTAGCCAGCCGAACCGGACTCACCAAGAAGGCTGCGAGGGAAACGGTAGACACAATAACCTCAGCAATTACCGACTCCCTGGCCAGAGGGGAAAAGGTGACTTTGGTAGGTTTCGGAAGTTTCAAGGTAAGAAAGAGAAATCCCCGTCGCGGAAGAAATCCTCAGACTGGTAAAGAAATTCAGATTCCTGCCAAAGACGTTCCCAAGTTCGAGCCAGGAAAAAATCTAAAGGGAGCGGTGGCCTAAGAAATTCTTTTCGGGAGGTAGGAGAAATTTCTTCCTCTACCTCCCGAAACTATGAGTACGGAATCTTCAGTGACTGGGGCTCAAAAGAGAAAGACAGGGCTAACCCCCCGCTCACAAAAGGGAGAAATTTGAAAAAAGAACTCCCGCCAGGCACAGTTCCTGAGAAGCATTTTTTCTCTATAGGGGAGGCAAGTGAAATTGCTCAGCTCGCTCCGTCGGTTCTGCGTTTCTGGGAAAGACACTTCAGGCAGCTCTCTCCTCGAAAAAGTAGAGGCGGACACAGAAGATATCAAAAGAAAGATTTGGAATTGATCTTGAAGATAAAAGATCTTCTCCACAACAGAAAATTCACCATCCAGGGAGCTCAAAAGAAGATAAGCAATCTGGATAAACAAAGAGAAATTGACCCTGCCCTTTTGAAAAAAGAACTCCAGGAACTCCTGGAGATACTGGACTAATCCTTCAGGTTCTTGTGGCTGGTCGGGGCGTAGCGCAGCCTGGTTTAGCGCACTTGCATGGGGCGCAAGAGGTCACCGGTTCGAATCCGGTCGCCCCGACCATCTCCTTCTTAAGGGAAGCGGAATTCTAATGAAAAAAGAGCGTATTCTCAGTGGTATGAGGCCGTCAGGAAGACTACATCTGGGAAACTACCTGGGGGCTCTGTCGGACTGGGTTAAACAGCAGGAAAAATATGAGTGTTTTTTCATGATTGCTGATTGGCACGCTCTTACCGATAGAACAGACACACGCCAGATTCAGCAGGATACGCAAGATATGCTTATAGACTGGCTTGCCGCCGGCCTTAATCCTCAAGAATCTACCCTTTTTCTTCAATCTCAGATTCCTGAACATACTGAGCTTCATCTCATTCTTTCTATGATTACCCCTGTCTCCTGGTTGGAAAGATGTCCTACTTATAAGGAAAAACTGGAAATAGGACAGGAAAACAATTATGGCCTGTTGGGCTATCCGGTTTTGCAGGCAGCCGACATCCTTATGTATAAGGCCAGCAAGGTTCCGGTGGGAGAAGACCAACTGCCCCATCTGGAACTCTCCCGGGAAATAGCTCGCAGATTCAACTATCTCTACGGAAATATCTTCCCCGAACCTGAACCTCTCCGCTATGACGCTGTCAAAGTCCTGGGACTGGATGGAAAGAAAAAAATGAGCAAATCCTACGGTAACGAGATCGCCCTATCTGAAGAGCCCCGTTTTATTGAGAAAAAAGTCCTTGGAATGTTCACTGATCCCAGGAAAATCTATTTGAAGGATCCAGGACATCCTGAGGAATGCAATGTGTACAGTTACCACCAAATTTTCGGACCTTCCTGGGGGAAAGATCTTGATGGCATCTTTCGGGACTGCCGAGAAGGCAGACTTCCCTGCACTCGATGTAAGAAGGATCTTGCTCAGGTGCTCATCAAGGCTCTTGCGCCATTCCGTGAGAGACGGAAAGAGCTTGAGGCTAATCCCTTGAAGCTCGAGAAGATTCTGGCAGAAGGGAAAAGGTGCGCCGGTGAGGTAGCCAGGGCTACTTCCCAGGAAGTGAGAAAAGCTATGCACATCTCATCGGCCTAAGGATAGGAACGAATGCACCAATACAGCAGATGGCTACTGTTGTTTGTTCTGGGGTTGGTAGGCTTGGCCATCTGGGCTGTCTATCCTCCAGGGGATAAGATTAAGCTCGGATTGGATCTAAGGGGTGGAATTCATCTTGTTCTGGAAGCAGATACCAGCAAACTAGAATCCTCCCAGGATCTGAGGGATGCAGTCAATGTGGCTCTAGAAATTATTAGAAATCGGGTTGACCAATTTGGGGTTAGCGAACCTACCATCACCCGCCAGGGAAGTGGTAGAATAACAGTAGATTTGGCAGGAATAGAGGATCCACAAAGAGCGATAGAACTGATAGGAAAGACGGCCCTTCTTGAGTTTAAATTGGTGGACGAAAAGGGAGACCTCAAGAAGGCTCTCGAAGGTGAGATTCCCCCCGATGATGAGATACTCTATGAGTATGCTGATGGGAAGCCTCAGCCCTACCTCATCAAAAGAGAGACCCTTATTTCAGGCAGGTATATCAAGGATGCTCGGGTAGAGATTGACAGTTGGGGACAGCCTTATGTAGCTTTAGATTTTGACTCTGAAGGAGCCGAGATATTTGCTGATATTACTGGAAGACACGTAGGAGAAAGATTAGCTATAATCCTCGACAATGTGGTCAAATCTGCACCAGTGATAAAAACCCGGATTCCGGAAGGGAAAGCCGTTATCGAGGGAAGATTCCCTATGGAGGAGGCTAACGAGCTACGAATAGTCCTGAAGAGTGGTGCTTTGCCTATTCCCTTCAATATTATCCAGAATACGACCATAGGTCCTTCTCTGGGTCGCGATTCTATCCGGAAAGGCCTCTTTTCAGGAATTGTTGGATTCATTGGCGTAATTCTCTTTATGAGCGTCTACTATCGAAAAGCCGGCCTCATTGCTGATATGGCTCTTATTCTTAACCTGGTTTTCCTACTGGGGGCATTGGCTGCTCTCAAGGCAACCCTGACTCTCCCGGGCATCGCCGGTATTGTTCTAACTATCGGAATGAGCATAGACGCCAACGTCATTATCTTTGAAAGAATCAGAGAAGAGCTCAGGCGGGAAAGAGCACCTCGTTCAGCTGTGGATGCTGGCTACAGTAGAGCCCTAAGAACCATCCTTGATGCTAACATTACTACCTTAATTACCGCTCTTATTCTCTTTCAATTTGGTAGCGGTCCCATAAAGGGCTTCGCTACAACCCTATCTATTGGAATCCTGGCCAGTCTTTTCACCTCTATGGTGGTCACCAGGGTTATCTTCAACCTTCTCCTGGCAAGAAGACCGGTAAAAAAAATCAGCATTTAGGGAAAGCCTATGAGATTCCTCGGAGAAACTCACATAGACTTCATAGCCTTGAGGAAAATGGCTCTTTTCCTCTCAGGGGTGACTGTGGCTATTGGAATTACTGCCATGGTTCTGAGAGGAGGGTTAAGTTTAGGCTTAGATTTTACTGGAGGACTGGAAATTCATTTCAAATTTAAAGAAACCCCTTCCGTCTTGGAGATAAGGTCTGCTCTGGCCAAGATAGGTCTTTCAAAAGCAGTTATCCAGCAGTACGGAAGCCGGCAAGAAAATCTGGTTCTAGTAAGATGTGCCGTGGAAGAGACCTCCCTCGAGATCGCTTCCAATGTGATAGCCTACCGTGAGAAAAAAGGAGGATTTACCGATTTAGGAGAACTTAAAGGAATCCCCGGAATAGAGGCAGTGGGGTACCAGAATCTCGTGGATACTTTCACTCTTGATTCCTCCCAAACTCAGAAGATCAATCTTAACCAAGCCACAGAAGCTTCTCTCATTCCCGTCATTCGCCAACTCTTCCATAGGAAAACCGTGGCCAGAATAGAAGAGGTAGTAGGAGACGAGCTCGGGAAAGAGGAGGATGCGTTTATCGTGCAGAGCGTCGACATAATTGGCCCGAAGGTGAGTCAGGAACTCCAGCGCAAAGCTTATATGGCGGTAATCTTTGCCCTTTTGGGCATGCTCATATATATTGCCTGGAGATTTCAATTTCGGTTTGCCGTGGGAGCGTTGGTCGCTCTGGTTCACGATGTCTTTATCAGCCTAGGAGCGCTTTCCGTGGCCAATTTTGATCTGAATCTACCCGTAATAGCAGCGCTGCTCACCATCATTGGATACTCGCTTAATGATACCATTGTGGTGTATGACAGAATCCGGGAGAATCTCAAAACCCATCGGAAAGGAAAGGGTTCTTTAAAAGAACTTCTGAATCTTTCTGTTAATGAATCTCTGTCTCGAACCATCATCACCTCCCTCACTACCCTGATAGTGGTAATAGTCCTTTTTCTATGGGGAGGAGCCGTAATTCACAGCTTCGCCTTCGTGCTTCTGGTGGGAATCATCGTTGGGACTTACTCCTCTGTTTTCATTGCTACACCCGCAGTTTATGGTTGGGCAAGGAGTGAAACGAGGAGATAATGAGAATCCTCATAGCTGCGGGGGGAACAGGTGGACACATCTGCCCCGGGTTGGCTATAGCTTCCTATCTTAAGGAAAATTTCCAGGATGTTCGAATTCTCTGGGTAGGAGGAACCAGAGATACGGATTCTCGAGTACTTACCTCTCATGACTTAAGATTTGCTAGTATCTGTATGCAAAGTTGGCCCAGGCAGTTTTCGGCAGAACGGATAGACTTTGCCTGGAATATGGTCTTATCCTTTCTTCAGGTCTTCCTTGTTCTAATTCGTTTCAGGCCTCACGTGGTAGTGGGGACGGGCAGTTATCATTCCTTTCCTCCAGTTGTCCTCTCTTACTTTCTCGGAATCAAAAGCTTCATCTCGGAACAAAATGTAAACCCTTCCCTGACTAACAAGCTCCTGGCCAGGTTTGCCTCTCGAATAGCCATTAGTTTTCCTCAAACCAGAGGACTTATGCCTCGTTCTGAGAGACATAAGGTACGTCTTGTGGGTAATCCCATTCGTCCGGAAATTCTTAAAGCCTCGAGAAAAAAAGGGTTGAGAGCTCTGGGCTTGAAACAGGGTTGCTTTACCCTTTTTTTTCTGGGGGGAAGTCAAGGAGCTCATATTCTTAATCGAGTGGGAATTGAGACTATCGATCTTTTGAAAAAAGAGAAAAACCTCAAGACTATCCAGGTTATTTTTATCACTGGCCGAAGAGATCTCGCACTGGTAAGAGAATATTTTAAATTGGCCGAAGTTCCCTCTATCATACGGGAATATATGTCTCAAATCCAGTATGCCTATGCCGCGTCTGATCTTGTAGTCTGTCGAAGTGGAGCCACGACACTTGCGGAAATCACTGCCCGGGGTTTGCCAGCTATCCTAATTCCATATCCTTATGCCACGAATTCTCATCAACTGGAGAATGCCAGATTTCTCGAGGCTCAGGGAGCTGCGTATAGTATCTTGGAAAAAGACCTCACCGCATCGAAACTGGCGACAGTGATACTCAAGTTCGTGAGGAACCGGGATCTTCTGAAAGAAATGGGAAAAAGGGGGAAACAATTAGCTCTACCTCGGGCAACCGAGATGATAGCCAGTGCAATTCTGGATCTGGGAAAGATTACATGTTAAGAGGAGCAAAGGCCATACATTTCATAGGAATTGGAGGAGTAGGAATGAGTGGATTGGCCAAGGTTTTGCTGAAAATGGGATATCAAATTTCCGGATCCGACGTAGAACTCAACCCTCTCACTGGAAGTCTCGAGGCCTCAGGAGCCCATATCTATCAAGGCCATCATCCCTCTCACGTTGGCAGAGCCAGCCTGGTAGTGAGCTCATCCGCCATTTCTTCCTGCAATCCTGAGCTCCTAGAGGCAAAAAAGAAGAAGATCCCTGTTGTTACCAGAGGAAATCTTCTCGCCCACCTTACCAATAGGAGTGAGAGCATTGTCGTCGCTGGAACTCATGGAAAGACTACTACCACTTCTCTTATTTGCTGCATCCTGGATGCGGATAACAAAGACCCCACTATGTTCATTGGAGGTGAATTTAGCGACATTGAAGGAAATAGCAAGTTAGGAAAGGGAGAATGGGTGGTGGCGGAAAGCGACGAATCCGATGGTTCGTTTCTACTTATCCATCCAAAAATCGCGGTTCTCACTAATCTCGAGGACGATCATTTGGATTACTATGGCTCAACGCGCAGGATCAATGAGGCCTTCCTACAATTTGCCCAGCAGCTGAAACCGGGAGGCACATTAATAGTAAGCAAAGATGATGCAAATTTGAGAGATCTATTGGGCAAGATTCAGCTGTCCTATTCCCAGAAAACAATCACCTTTGGAGTGGAATCTCAGGCTGATCTTGTGGCTCGGAGGATTACGTTTGAGGGATCCTCATGCCTTTACAGTCCTGTATACAGGGGTAGGTTGTTGGGAAAGGTACGAATACCACTCCCTGGCGAGTACAACGTGCATAATTCATTAGGAGCTATTGCAGCAGCGATCGCTTTGGATATTCCTTGGGAGACAATAAGGAAGGCAATCACGTCCTTTGGTGGGGTCAAGAGAAGATTCGAGTGCATCGGTAAGACCCCCTCGAACATCCTGGTGGTGAATGACTATGCTCACCATCCCACCGAAATTAAGGCTACCTTGAAGGCGGCTCGCAGGCTGAGAAGACGAATAGTCGTGGTCTTTCAGCCGCATCGTTATAGCCGGACTAAAATTCTTCTCTTCAAATTTGCCCACGCTTTCAAAGAAGCTGACATTCTTCTCCTGACTCCCATCTATCCGGCAGGAGAAGCTCCCATTCCTGGAATAGATGGAAAACTGCTTTTTGAAAGAGTGAAAGAAGCTAGAGGGAAGGATACTCACTATTTTTCGTCTGAAGAAAAGATTTTGAGTTTCTTGGCGGATAAATCCAGGGAAGATGATTTAATCATCACTCTAGGCGCCGGTGACATTGGAAGGATAGGAAGGGAATTCCTCAAAAGACTCCTTATTTCTTCTTAACCTCTACTTTTAGAGGAATCTTCACCTCCGGATGAAGTTTGAGAATTACCTGTCTTAACCCGATGACCCGGATTGGTTCTTCTAATTCGACCTTTCGATGGTCTATGTCCTGACGGAATTTCCTCCTGATTTCCTCAGCAATATCCTGGGTGGTTACCGCTCCGAATAGCTTGCCTTCCTCCCCCATCTCCCTCTCCATTACTATTTCAACCCCTCCCAACTTCTCTGCGATTTTGAGAGCTTTTTGCTTTCCCTTCTCATTTTTTCGTCCGGCTACCTTCTTCATCTCTTCCCATCTCCTGATATTCCCCGGAGTGGCTGCATGAGCCACACCCTTAGGAAGAAGGTAATTACGCGCGTATCCACCAGCCACTTCCACAACTGTTCCTTCTTCGCCGAGACCCGCCACATCCTTCTCCAGAATGACTTTCACTTTTTCCCCCGGTGCTACCTTTGTCTTTACCTCTGGGAGGCTTCGAAGTGAAGGAATGAGAAAAACTTGTGAGAAATTCGGTAAATCTTTCTTACTTGTATGGCAAAAGAGCCATTTCTCTGGCTCTCTTCACTGCCTTGGACAGTATCCTCTGATGTTTAGCACATACTCCTGTCCGTCTCCTGTTTTTTATCCTGGCTCTCGTGTCTATATAGCGCTGCAGTATATTCACCTTTCGATAGTCTACAGGGTCTTCTTTGGACTGACAGAAACGACAGACTTTTCTTCTTCTAAATACAGACCTCGGGCGCAATGCACTTCTCCTTTTTCGTATTGTTTCTCCTGGTGGAATCAGGTCTCCTCATCAAAAGAGTTGCTCTCTGCCTCCTCCTCACCCTCATCTATGGAAACTTTATCTATTTCTGCCTCGGCTGGCTCTTCAGGCAACGGCCCCTCTTTCTTGAATCTTCCCAAGAATTGTACACCCCAGGCCACCACCTCGCTTTTCTTTCTTTTTATTCCGTCTCTGTCCTCGTAAGACCTGATCTGAAGCCTCCCATCTACCACTACCTCACTTCCCTTGGACAGGTATTCCGCGCATTGCTCGGCTTGCTTCCTCCAGACCACGATAGGAATAAAATCAGCTTCTCTTTCACCCTTTTGATTCGTAAAAGAACGATTCACGGCAATAGTGAAATTGGCTACCGGGGTCCCATCGGGCGTATACCGCAGCTCAGGTTCCCTGGTGAGACGCCCTATGAACAGCACTCTGTTCAGATTTGCCATCTTCCTTCCCCTTTGGAGAAATTCTTTGCTTTGTTAACATAGCTCTTACTACTCCCTCATCTGAGTTCAGGAATTCTCTAATTCGGCTAATTTGAGACGACTCTATTTGAAAACGGGCCAGAACAAAAAAACCTTCCTTTGCCTTTTCTATCTCATAGGCAAACTTCCGCATCCCTATTTGATTTAAGTCTTCCATCCTTCCCTTTCCATCCAGAATAATACCTTCCAGACTTTCCAAAGTCGCCTTCCGTATCTCCTCATTCGACTCCGGCTGAAAAGCTAGGGTAACCTCATAACTAGTCATTGCTAAAATCCACCTCCCTGCTGGTAAGCTATCTACTCACTGAAAACAAAGTGTATTACATCACCGTCCTGCAGGAGGTATTCCTTCCCTTCTGTCCTCACTTTTCCCTCTTCTTTGGCTGCTTTGAAAGATCCCGTTTCCAGAAGCTCATTCGCAGGAGCAACTTGCGCCCGAATAAATCCTCTTTCCATATCTGAATGAACCTTCCCGGCAGCCTGAAGAGATGTAGTTCCCCTCCGAACAGGCCATGCTCTTACTTCCCGACCTCCAGTGATGGTAAAAAAGGTTATCAAATCAAGGAGCTCGTAAGTTCTTTTCAGGAGCCTCGCAAGACCCCCTTCTCTTACGCTCAGTTCCCTCAAAAATTCCTGCCTCTCTTCCGGCAAAAGATCTCCTAGTTCTTCTTCTAACTCAGCACATACTTCCATTGCCTCCTCCCCTTCCCCCAGTAGATACTGTCTGAGTTCTCTCAGAGGAGGCGACGCAGAAGTAAGATCATCTTCATCTACATTAGGGACATATACCAGGGGCTTGATGGTTAAGAAATCCTCTTCACTTACCTTGTGGCAATCTTGTTCGGAGAGGAATTTCCTCAATGATTTACCTTCCTCAAGATGCTCCTTGGCTTTCTCGAGGAGAATGAGCTGGTCTTTGTTCTTCTTTGGCGTGGATTCTACGAATTTCTTAAGTTTTGTCAACCTTCGCTCAAGGATCTGTAGATCTGAGAGAATAAGCTCCAGTTCGATAATTTGTATGTCACGCACCGGGTCCACCTTTCCTTCGGGATGGGCGACTTCATCTCTTTCAAAGCATCTCACAACTTCGATCAGAACATCCATACCTCTTATGCGTGAGAGAAATTCATTGCCCAGCCCTTCTCCCTTGTGAGCACCTCTCACCAGACCGGCCACATCAACAAGCTCAACTGTCGCTGGAGTCACTTTTTCCGGACTGATCAACTGAGCCAATTTCTCCAATCGATCATCAGGAACAGAAACCATCCCCACATTAGGAGAAACAGTAGTGAAGGGAAAGCTGGCCACTTGTGCTTTGGTGTGGGTAAGAGCATTAAATAGGGTAGACTTGCCCGCGTTCGGCAGACCAATTATTCCCACGGAAAGACTGGCCAAAGATCATCCTCACTTCAGTCAGCGTAGCTTTTTTCCAGAGTTGCCCTGAGCATATCAAGTAGCTCCAGGTAGCTTCTTAAGCCCCTTTTCTCAGCTTTAACCCTCAATTTGCCCAAAGCTCTCTCCTGGATTTGCCGGATTCTCTCCCTGCTG
>CAYYHL010000057.1:0-10248 GCA_964471775.1 uncultured Clostridia bacterium | reverse complement strand
GAATTGCCTGGGTTCAATGCGTGGGTTCTCGGGATCTGAAATTAGATGGTCATTCTTATTGTTCGTCGGTCTGCTGTATGTACGCCACCAAGGAGGCAATTATTGCCAAGGAAGACGATCCAGAAATTGAGTCTACCATATTCTTCATGGATATGAGAGCTTTTGGCAAGGATTTTGACAAATACTATGAAAGAGCTCGAAAGGAATACGGGATTAGATATATTAGGAGCATGGTCTCCAGCGTGAAACAGATACAAAAGACCAAGAATTTGAAGATAAAATACGTAAGAAATGGAAGAGAAATTGTGGAAGAAGAATTTGATCTGGTAGTTTTATCCATGGGATTTAGCCCTTCGGAAAAGCTCAAACAACTTGGAAATAAGCTGGGTCTAAAACTAAATAGATATGGCTTCTGCCAGACTGATGTCTTCTCTCCCGTAAGGACAAGTAGGGCTGGAATCTATGTCTGTGGAGCCACTAGCGAGCCAAAAGATATTCCCGAAACTGTGGTTCAGGCCAGTGCTGCTGCTGCCGAGGCTTCGTCTTTACTTTCTGAGGTGAGAGGAGAGATAGTGGAGAAGAAGCAATATCCTCCTGAGATAGATGTCGGTGGTCAGAGGCCGAGAATTGGTGTCTTTTTCCATAACTGCGCTATGGATAACGGAGGGACAGTTAACATTCCAAAGGTAGTGGAGTCTACGAAAGGATTGCCTGGGGTCGTTTACACTGAAGAGAATCTGTATACCTTGTCTCCGGATACTCGGGAGATACTCAAAGAGAAAATCGGAGAACACAGCCTCAATCGTGTTGTAGTGGCTTCCTATTCTGCACGGACCCACGAACCTTTCTTCCAGGAAGCGATGCGTGA
The DNA here is from genome assembly GCA_964471775.1 of uncultured Clostridia bacterium. Lineage (GTDB taxonomy): Bacteria > Aerophobota > Aerophobia > Aerophobales > AE-B3A > SOJT01. Next base: position 9,380 of record CAYYHL010000057.1, on the reverse strand, counting down.
AGCAGGGCTCAATCAATATCTCTTGGAGATGGTCAATATTAGCGGAGAGTGCTCTGGGGTAGATGCGCAAGAACCAAAAGTCGCTACCGAAAAAGCCAAGAATCTAGTAAGAATGGCTGTGGCCAAGGCAACCAAGCTTGAGTCTTTACAGAGGCTGCGTTTGAGCGTGATTCCCCGAGGTCTGGTTGTAGGGGGAGGAGTTTCGGGCATGAGCACGGCCTTATCCCTTGCCCGACAGGGTTTTGAGGTGTATTTAGTAGAAAAGGAAAAAGAGCTAGGCGGATTTATGAAAAACATTCACTATACCTTGGAGGGGAAAGACACCCAGGAATTCCTCACGGATATGAGAAACCAGATAAGTAATAATCGACTAATTAAAGTATTTACTAATAGTGAGCCAAAAGAAATATCCGGTTGTATAGGAAGTTTCAAGACTACCCTCGTCTCTGGAGAAGAACTAGAACATGGGACCATTGTTGTGGCTACAGGAGCCCAAGAACTAAAGACAGACGAATATCTCTATGGAAAGAACAAGAACGTATTAACCCAGGTAGAGTTGGAAGGAAAGCTTTCAAATAGAAACTATGGAATTGGTGATCTCAAATGTGTAGTAATGATTCAGTGCGTAGGTTCAAGAGAAGAGCATCGACCCTATTGCAGTCGGGTTTGCTGCAGTGAGGGCGTAAAGAACGCCTTGAAGATCAAGGAGATAAGTCCAGAGATCAAGGTATTCATTCTTTATCGAGACATGAGAACCTATGGGTTCAAGGAGGATTATTACCGGGATGCCAGGGAGAAGGGTATAATTTTCGCACGTTATGACGAGCATGAGAAGCCAGAGGTTGTAGAAGATAGAGGCAGCCTCAGAGTTTCAGTAAATGATGAGGTTCTGGGAGGGAAGCTCATCCTTCGACCGGACCTAGTTGTGCTGAGCACGGCCACTGTTCCCTCCCAGGAAAACGAATCTTTGGCCCAGATGCTAAAGGCGCCCTTGAATGACGAGGGATTCTTCCTGGAAGCACACATGAAACTGCGACCGGTGGAGTTCTCCACACGGGGGATCTTCCTGGCCGGAATGGCTCATGGTCCGAAGTTTATTGAGGAGGCCATAGCTCAGGCTCAGGCAGCGGCTAAGAAAGCCTGTACTATTATGTCCCAGAGTGAGATCGAATCGGAAGCCATCATTGCCCAGACCAATGAAAGACAGTGTCGGGGATGCGGGGTATGCGTGAGCGTTTGCCCCAATGAGGCTATTCACATTGATGAGGAAGCCAAAAAAGCCAGGGTAACGGAGATTCTCTGCCAGGGATGCGGCAGCTGCGCCGCCGCTTGCCCCAGCGGAGCAGCCCAGCAGAGAAGGTTTACCCCGAGGCAGATTCTCTCTATGATTGATGCTGTCGTGTGACGGCATCATAGTGGCTAAACCTGTTGCTACTGCTCTCGGTTCAATGTGAGGGGATAGCTGAAAGCTTGATCAGAAACACTGGAAAATGAAAGAGAGCAGGACAGTGGGTGAGAAGAAGTTGGATCCGTATGAATGAACCACCATTTAATTCCAGAGAGCTTGGTGAGCTACCACAAGGCGCCCCGTAAATAGGGGAAAGGAGGGTAAGTTAAGAAATGGACATGAGCAGAAGGGACTTTTTGAAGGTGTCCGGTGTGAGCACAGGCCTTGTCCTGGCCGGCTTGTTTAGTCTAAGGTCAGTAAAAGCAAGGGCACAGATTTTTCGCTCCAGGATTCGCTATGCGAAACAGGTGAGCACCATCTGCCCTTACTGTGGCGTGGGTTGTGGGGAGATCGTCTCGGTTAGGAGTGGTGAGGTTATCAACGTTGAAGGCGATCCCGATCATCCCATTAATGAGGGGACACTCTGTGCAAAAGGTGCGGCTCTTTATGAAGTGGTGAACAATGAGAGACGTATCACCACCCCTTTGTATCGAGCACCAGGATCCGATCATTGGGAGAAGGTCTCCTGGGATTGGGCTCTAAGCGGGATAGCCAAAAGAATCAAAAAGACACGAGATGAGACCTTTGAGGCCAAGGACAAACGAGGGCAGACCGTGAATCGCACTGAAGCTCTCGGCTGGCTTGGGAGCGCCGCAATCGATAACGAAGAGTGCTACCTGGTGGTGAAACTCGCCCGTGCCCTTGGAATAGTCTACCTGGAACACCAGGCCCGACTATGCCACTCGTCCACCGTCGCAGCACTAGCCGAAACCTATGGAAGAGGGGCAATGACTAACCACTGGATCGACATCAGAAATTCAGATTGCATCCTTATTATGGGGAGTAATGCAGCTGAGAACCATCCCATCTCCTTCAAGTGGGTAACTGCGGCTAAGGACAGAGGGGCAAAACTAATCAGCGCCGATCCTCGTTTTACCAGAACGTCGTCAAAGGCCGATATTTATGCTCCTTTTCGCTCAGGAACGGATGTTGCGTTCATTGGCGGGATAATAAACTACTGCCTTAAGAACGAGCTGTACAACAAGGAATACGTGGTCGAGTACACCAACGCTCCTTTTCTCGTCGATCCGAGATATGGCTTCCAAGATGGACTTTTTGCGGGTTACAATTCGAGCCAGAGGAAATACGATAAGTCGACCTGGAAGTATCAGACGGACCTCAACGGAATACCAAAGGAGGACAAAACCCTCCAGAATCCGAACTGTGTCTTTCAGCTCATGAAGAAACACTATTCTCGTTACGATGTGGATATGGCTTGTCAAATAACTGGGACCCCCAAAGATGTCTACCTTGAAGTCGCGAAGACCTTTTGTGCTACTGGCCAGCCGGGAAAGGCTGCAACCATCATGTATGCCATGGGAACCACTCAGCATACGAACGCTGCCCAGATGATCCGTTCCTATGCGATGCTGCAGCTCCTCCTCGCCAACGTGGGAGTAGCCGGGGGTGGAATAAATGCCCTGCGTGGTGAGTCAAATGTCCAGGGGGCAACTGACCACTGCGTTCTCTTCCACATCCTTCCTGGCTATCTGAAAACCCCGAGAGCGGAGGATAGGAACCTTGCAGCCTATTTGGAACGCTGGACTCCCAAGTCTAGTGACCCCAAGAGTGTCAACTACTGGAAGAACACCCCCAAGTTTATGGCCAGTCAGCTCAAGGCATTCTACGGGAACAAGGCTACCAGGGAGAATGATTTCGCGTACGATCACCTGCCAAAGATAACTGGCAACTACTCCCACATCTCCATGTTTGAAGCCATGTATGAGGACAAGATGAAGGGATTCATCTGTCTGGGCCAGAATCCGGCCGTGTGCGGTCCGAATGTCAGAATGGAACGAAAAGCCATGGAAAGACTGGATTGGATGGTGACCGTGGATCTCTGGGAAACGGAGACCGCATCTTTCTGGAAAGGACCCGAAGCAGACCCGGCACAAATAAAGACAGAGGTGTTCCTCTTACCTGCCGCTTCCTCGGTGGAGAAAGAAGGGAGTATCACCAACAGTGGTCGATGGAGTCAATGGCGGTATGAAGCGGTCCAACCCGTAGGTGAGTCGAAATCGGACCTGTGGATCCTTGACAGGATGTATAAGGCGATACGGGATCTCTACATCTATGAGGGAGGAATTTATCCTGAGGGAATCCTGGATATGAATTGGGAATACGGAGACGAACCGGATGTTCACGAGGTAGCTAAGGAAATAAATGGATACGATCTTACGACCGGAAATCTTCTTCCCAGTTTTGGCAAGCTAAAGGATGACGGTTCCACATCATCGGGCAACTGGCTCTACTGCGGAAGCTACACCGAGAAAGGGAACATGGCAGCTCGCAGGGTACTGTCCGATCCGACCGGTATTGGACTCTATCCAGAGTGGTCCTGGTGCTGGCCAGTTAACCGGAGAATCCTTTACAATCGTGCCTCGTGTGATACTAAGGGAAGACCATGGGACCCTGAACACCCGGTTATCAAATGGACGGGCACCCGCTGGATAGGAGATGTTCCAGACTATGGTGCCACCTCTCCGCCTGAAAAGAACGTGGGTGCCTTCATCATGAAACCGGAAGGGCACGCACGCCTGTTCGGGGCGGGACTGGCTGATGGACCGTTCCCCGAGCACTATGAGCCGCTGGAGAGTCCGGTCAAGAATCTTCTTTCCGGGACTCAGAACGATCCTGCCATTAAGATCTGGAAAGGAGAAATGGACAAGGTGGGGACTCCAGACCGATTCCCTATCGTTGCCACCACTTTTCGGGTCAGTGAACATTGGCAGTCCGGAGCCATGACCAGGAATCTTTCTTGGCTCGCGGAACTCATGCCAGAGATGTTCGTAGAGATGAGCAAGACTCTGGCTCAGGAGAAGGGCATCAAGAACGGAGACAGGGTGAGAGTAAGCTCGGCGCGAGGAGAGATTCAGGCAATTGCCGCGGTAACTGACAGAGTCAAGCCCTTCAAGTTGAATGGAGATACCTACGAACAGGTTTGTCTACCCTGGCACTATGGCTTCATGGGAATTGCCACCGGTGACAGTGCAAATGTTCTAACCCCTCAGGTTGGTGATGCCAACACCATGATTCCTGAGTACAAGGCTTTTTTATGCAATGTGGAGGTGATATAGATGGTAAGCAGAATAGTAGCTAAACCAGCGATGTTGATTGATGTCTCCAGATGCACGGGCTGTCGTGGGTGCCAGGTTGCCTGCAAACAATGGAATGAGCTCCCAGGTGAGAAGACTCGCTTTACAGGAACTTATCAGAACCCACCTGGGCTCACACCCAACACCTGGACCATGATCAAGTTCATTGAGCCCGAAGAGGAACCAACCAGGTGGCTTTTTCGGAAACTTCAGTGTCTTCATTGTAGTGACGCGAGTTGCGTCATCGTTTGTCCTGCTGGAGCCACCAAGCGACGAGAAGATGGGATCATTTACATCGACCAAAATATCTGTACGGGATGTAAGTACTGCGTAGAGAGCTGTCCCTTCCAAACTCCACAGTACGACCCGGTATCGGGGACTGTCAAGAAGTGTACCTTTTGTCTTGACCGAGTGCTCGACGGTATTGAACCGGCCTGCTCTAAGGTGTGTCCCACGGATGCTGTGGTTTATGGAGAAAGAGAGAAGATACTCCAGATAGCTCACCAAAGACAGGCAGCTTCGGCCAAAGGAAATCCAGGGGAGCCTCCTCGCCTGTACGGAGAGAAGGAGCTGGGCGGTCTAGCAGTGATGTATCTCCTGCCTGAGACTGCCTCCCTTTATGGTCTTCCTGAACAGCCTCGCCTGCCCATAGAGAGAGTGATGTTCAAGTGGGCAATGGGGATAATTCCAGGATTGGCTGTTCTGTATGGTCTTTGGCGATATTTTGGAAAGGAAAGACCGGCATCAGAAAAGCAGTCCGAAGCCGTAGGAGGTAAATAGAAATGGAACACATTGTTTGGGGTATTCCGGTAGCTTTTGATTTGTTCTTGGCGGGACTGGGTGCAGGGGCATTGCTTGTAGCCATTGTCGCTGATCTTTTCGGGGGAAGGCGGTATGAAAGAATAACCAGGACGGGGGCAGTTATTGCCCCTTTGCCCGTGATCGTAGGTGTAATTCTCTTGGTTATTGATTTGGGACGTCCACTGCGATTCTGGGAGTTTCTGTTCAGGCGTGGCCCGGGTTTTCTTATGGTCAACCTCGGTTCAGTGATGTCCATAGGAGTCTGGCTTCTAACCATCTTTGTGATTCTTTCCCTGATTTACGCGGCCTTGGTTCTCTTTGGCTGGCCTTTCACCTGGGGTAAGAAGGTAAGACAAGGGGTGGGCATGATAGCGCTTGTCGTCTCGTTGCTGGTGACAGCTTACACCGGGGTACTCTTGGCCGCAACTCCGAATCCTGTGTGGAATAACCTTTTCTTGCCAGCTGTCTTCGTCGTCTCTGCCCTGGCCACAGGAATAGCGGCAGTCATCTTTGTTATAGCCCTTGGGCGTGTCTATCGAACCAAGAAAGACGTAGATCCGACCATCTCGGAACTAGAGAAGGTAAACAGCCGAGTACTTGGTTTGCTGCTTGTGATGGTCGCTGTGTTCGTCGTACTTGGGATGGCTTCTCCACAGATGAGAATGATCCTGGGCTCAGGATATGGTCTGCTATGGTGGGTTGGGATCATAGGTCTGGGACTGGTTGTTCCTCTCATCTTTGGTATAAAGGGGAGAGTTCGGAGGCCTCAAACCTCGGCAGTTGTTGCTGCTTTGGTACTTCTGGGAAGCTTCTTCTTGAGATATGTCATCCTCCTGGGGGGACAGGTATAGAGACAAAGCTTGAGGCTCTATGAGAGATGGGGGCCCGGAGCGACTCTCGCTCATACCTGAAGCTTGCTAGAAATATTACAAGAGAGTAGGTCTGGCATTGGATAAGACAAAAGACGATTTTTATGGGCGTGTCCTTGATCAAATTGTTGATTTGAAGTTGGCCAGAGATGATCTTAAAGAAGTACTTGAGTTCTACGAAGCCACTCTCAAGGCGCAGAGGGAAATCAAATTGGCATTTGAAGTGGACTTGAGCGATTTCGACACCCAGGTTGGGCGCTCCAGAAATGCTCAGGGTCTTCCGTTTCTGAAGCCAGATGATATTCACATTGACCAAGATTTGTTTGATGCTATCCTGAAAAAGGTTGGTAAAATTGTCCAAAGTAAGACAAAGAAACCAGTTTCCCTTGCTTTGAACAAAACTGGTCTGAACGTACGATGGGAGACCCTACTTGGTGGTCTTATGGAAGACAGCTCAAGCTTGAAGGAGATTGCTCAAGAGAAGAAGATCGATTTTACTCTCTTTTCTTTTCTGGTGTTCCAGAGTTTTTCTCCCTTTCTGGAAAGCTATGCCGAACATCTGAAGGACCATATCAAGTTAGGTGACTGGCTGAGAGGATATTGCCCATTTTGTGGCCGAGAACCTCTCATGGCCAGATTAGATAAGGAAACAGGAAGAAAATGGCTTTTTTGTTCGCTGTGTCGCACTGAATGGCCGTTTAGAAGATTGGAGTGTCCTTTTTGTGGAAACAATAATCAAGAATCCCTGCGTTATTTCTACTCAAAGGATGAGGGAGTCTATCGAGTGGACGTATGTGACAGGTGCAAAAGATATACCAAGACCATAGATGCTCGCAAGGCAGAATCACTAAGAAACTTATTTGTTGAAGATTTGGCTACTCTGCTGCTGGATATGGTTGCTGAGAAGGAGGGCTTTGTTTCGCGGGGAGGTATTTTCCTTCCCTAGGAGGGAGGAAGTCTAAGAGATGGTAGCTACAATTCTCTCCGGGGGAAATAACAGGAGAATGCTTTGTAATAAAGCTTTCCTTCAGATTGGGCAAAAGGCCATAATCGAAAGAGAGATCGAGGTATTTTCGACTCTTTTCTCTAGGGTTATTGTGGTAACTAACGCTCCGGAAAATCATGCGCATCTTGCGGCGGAGTTGGTTCCCGATCTTGTTCCTGGCAAAGGACCTCTAGGTGGCATCTATTCCGGCCTTACTGCTTCAGATGACGAGCATTGTTTTGTAGCGAGTTGTGACCTACCTTTTCTGAATGCCGGCCTAATCTCCTATATGATAGAGGTGACAAACGGATACGATGTAGTTGTTCCCAGGCTTAATGGGTTCGTGGAACCTTTGCATGCTGTTTATTCCAGACATTGTTTAATGCCGATCAAGAGGCAACTGAATAGAAATGAGCTAAAGATTCAGTCGTTCTTTCACGAGGTGAAGGTGAGATACATCAGGGAGAGTGATATCAAAAGGTATGATCCCAAGGATATTGCTTTCCTTAACGTCAACACTGAAGATGATTTGAAGAAGGCAAGATTAATTGGCGAGAATTGAGAGACAATGGAGAAATTCCAATTTGAACTATGGATAAAGGCCTTGAGGGCTCCGTTCTTTCAGGCGGTGATAGTTCCAAGCGTCCTCGGATCAACAATAGCCTGGTACCAGACAGGCTCGTTCTATTGGCAGTACTTCTTATTGGCTACTTTGGGTGTGATATGCATAAACGCAGGTACAAACCTGACCAATGACTACTTCGACCACCGGAGCAGGAGTGACGATATGAATAGGGAGGCGACTCCGTTTAGCGGAGGAAGCCGGGTAATTCAGGAAAATCTGATTTCTCCGGCCAAGATCTATCACATCTCCTTGATATTCTTTGGATTGGCCGCCCTCATTGGCTTATATTTGACCTTTGTTCGGGGGCTGGTTGTATTAGTTATTGGAATTATCGGGGCTCTATCAGGCTATTTCTACACTGCTTCACCCATAAGAATAGGATATCGAGGATGGGGAGAGTTTGTGGCTGGTCTAAATTGTGGACCGTTGGTGGTAGCAGGGGCTTATTATGTTCAGGCCCAAACCTTGAGTCTGGAAGCAGTCTTTATCTCCATTCCGGTGGGACTCCTCATCGGTGCCGTGCTTTACATTAATGAGTTTCCTGACTATGCATGTGATAAGGGAGCAGGTAAAGACACCCTGATTGTAAAAGTGGGAAGAGAAAGAGCACGTAAGGGATTCTATTCTTTATTGATAGGTTCTTATCTATTTATCATCCTGGGAACTCTTTTGAGGATAGTTCCCTGGACGGTGATTGTTTCCTTACTGACTTTTCCTTTAGCCTGGAAAGCCATGAAGATAGCCCACTCCAACTATGTGAACACCCAACGGCTAATACCAGCCATGTCCAGCACCGTAACTATCCATTTGACCGTTGGACTTCTGTTATCGTTTGGATATGTGATAGCGAGGATACTGACGTGGATCTAGAAGAAATCTATGCTCCCATAAAAGACCAGTTACGGGTGGTACGGGAGGAATTAAGAAGAAAGCTACGCTCTAGTAGTGAATTAGTACATCACCTGGATGAATATGCCCTAAACGTTACAGGGAAGCTTTTGCGTCCGGCACTGCTTCTGTTCTCTGCAAAAGTCGGTGGTTATCAGGACAAGGACCCAATCCCCCTGGCAGCAGTGGTGGAGATGGTTCATACAGCCACCCTTATTCATGATGACGTAGTGGATAAGTCCGACTTGCGTCGCGGCCAGCCAACCATTAATTCAAGGTGGGGCAACGGTATCTCCATAGTTCTCGGGGACCACTGGTATTCACGAGCTTTTTCTACTCTATCTCGCCTGCAGGTCCCTCACATTTTGGAGATGATGCTGGAAGTTATTGACACCATATGCATAGGGGAGTTGGAGCAACTAAGGCAGTGCTATGATCCCTCATTCGGAGAGCAGGAATATCTTGAGATTGTGGAGAAGAAGACAGCATCTCTCATGTCTTTTTGTTGTAGAGCGGGAGGTTTAATAGGAAAGGCCTCCCCAGAGGAAATAGATGCCCTGGCTAACTATGGACTCAATTTGGGCATTGCCTTCCAAATCGTTGATGATTG
>CAYYHL010000056.1:0-10324 GCA_964471775.1 uncultured Clostridia bacterium | reverse complement strand
AGTATCCTGGGGAGCACCAACTGGAAGTACTACTCTCTGGACAAGAATAACGAGGTTTCAGTTCTCATCAAATCCAGAGAGGTTGCCACGGAAATTGAGAAGTATTTCAGAAAAATATGGAATAGCTGCCCTGGAGCCCCTTGTAGCTAGGATCATCCGGTTTTTTTCTTCACTATTGTTAGAGATGACCTATATCCCCTAGCTTGGCTTCACTTTGTCCCTCCCGCCGATGATCGCCTGAACAACAAACACGTTGTTTGGGGGACATCCCGTTACGAATCTTTTCCCTCTCCTCTTATTACGGGGTACACATTGACCCACCGCCACAATATTGTCCCTTGAAGTGCCCTCAGGAATAGGTGGGTTGCCAGTGATGACCGTTACTCCAGGAAGGTAGGCGAGCTGGTTCTCACGGCGCATATCAACAAGCGCACTCATAACCGTGTTCCGGCATCCAGTACAGGTTACTCCTCCATGTATGAGAGAAAAACCTTCAACCTGAACCGGATCATCCTCTATGGATCTCATAAACCTGCGTCTCACCTTTTCCAGCCTCTCTCCCACAACCTCAATGAATTCATTATCCATGACACCGAGTCCACGCTCCGCGGCGAATTTGGTAACCAATACCTGTTTCGGGTCGTATCCCATGATTTGGCTACAAATAGAGTCTACTGAGACCGGGTCCTTCCCAGCTACCACCAGGTCCATCTCCAGGGGTCTTCCGAAAACAGGTCCCAGTCCCTCCTGACACAGTATGGCATCCACCACAGTTAGAGCGGGTTTAAACACGGTGTTGATATCAGATATCCCCCTAAAAAGATCTACCTGGTGCATGCGTCTTTTTTCTTTATCAGTCTCCAGCCCTTTCATTTTCTTCAAACCACAGGTCATCTCTGTTTGATCGTGGGTCTTGAGTTTCGGAACGCCAATGATTGCGTGGGCCTGGACTACCAGCTCAAAGGTCTCCACCTCCTCCAAAACGTATCCATCATCGATGGGAACCCTGACTTTCCGGGTCTTTTTCAGGTCAACAACCCTGTAACCCCGACTCCTGAGGTCACTGTACCCGGAATTCTCTATGATCTCTTCTGTATCTACCCCCACACACGATGACTCCGCAATGACGGGCTCTGCCCCCACTTCTTGAACCATGTCGGCAACAGTCCTGGTTACCTCTGGATGTGTAATCACTGCTGATTCTGGATCTGCAGGTGGAGCAACCCAGCTGGGATTAATCAAGACTAAGTCTCCTGAAGACATGATATCTTCCATCCCTCCAACCAGACTAATCCCCCGTCTCACTGCCTTCTCTATTTCCTTCGGGTTCGGATTCGGCCTGGTTCTTGTAATTGAAACGACGCTCTTCAACAAGAAGATTCTCCTTATTTGGCTGAAGGTGAAGACATGTCAGTCGGAACTTAGCAGCTTTCGAGGTTATTGTCTCTCTTGGTTGACGGGAATCGGGAAAGAAAACTCGCTACTGCTTCCTCATTCACTATGGAGCGCGGCAGCTCACCCCTCAATAACCGTGATGCTTCTTCAGCCGCTATTCTTTGCAGAGTAGCACAGCTCTGTTCTGAATAGAAGGCAGAGTGAGGAGTCATGATTACATTGTCCAGTTGAAGTAAAGAATGGTCCTTGCTCAAAGATCCATTTTCTATTACGTCAAGGCAGGCTGATCTGATCCATTTACTTCTCAAGGCTCGATAGAGGGCTTGACTGTCAACCACGCCTCCCCTGGCGGTGTTGATAAGAACGGCTGTTCTTTTCATCATCCTGAGGTGCCTTTCTCCAATCAGGTGATGAGTCTCCTGGTTCAGTGGAACATGGATAGATACATAGTCAGACCTTTGCAATAACTCTTCAAGAGATGCCCTCTTCACTTTCTCTCTTTCAAATTCTTCCCTTTTTCTATAGGGGTCGTAGGCAATTACTTCCATCTCGAGACCTTGGACTTTTCGGGCTAACATCTTAGCAATGCTTCCGAATCCCACCAAACCCAAAGTCGAACCCTCTATTCTATAAATGGGCCTCGCCTCCCTGTAGTCCCAGATTCCCTGCCGTACCTTCCGGTCCAGGAAAAGAATCTTCCGTGCAGCGCATAAAAGTAAGCTGAGGGCATGACTTGAAACTTCGTTTTCAGCCCCATAGTGGGGCACGTTGATTACCAAAATGCCTCTGGCTGTCGCTGCTTCAACATCAATGTTGTCAACCCCCACTCCATATCTTATCATACCCTTGCATTTTGCGAGGCTCCTCATAACTTTCCTGGTAATGCGAGCGTAACAGACCAGGAGAACATCTGCGTCTTTGCAAATTCTAATTACTTCCTCCTCACTTTTGCAGTGCGCTACAATGAGTTCGACGTTCAGAGGAGCCAGAATTTCTTTCTCGTACTTGGCATTAGAATACACCAGATCCGTAACCACTACTTTTGGCATTGATGTTCTCGCATTGAGGAGACTTAAGGTCAGATAATTGGTTCCTGGCGGGCTTCTTGAACTTTCCTCAGGAACTCTTCTGCTTTCTGGGTCAAAATCTCAAACTTTCCTTCGGCCAAGGCCTGTTTGTCTATCAGAGCGCTTCCCACCGAAACAACAGAGGCTCCTGCACGGATGTAATCGGCCGCGTTCGTTATGTCTATGCCACCTGTTGGATTGAACAAAATTTGAGGCAGAGGTGCTTTTATAGCCTTAATATAATCTGGTCCTCCCAACTGCTGAGCCGGAAAGATCTTAACTAAGTCTGCCCCCTCCTCCCAGGCTCTCACTATCTCCGTGGGAGTCACGGCCCCTGGGATCACCATCTTGCTGTATCTTTTGCACACTTTGACCAGCTGCTCATCGAAGCAGGGCCCCACGATAAACTCAGCTCCTGCCAGGATACAAGCCCTGGCAGTTTCAGCATCAAGAACTGTCCCTGCCCCCAAGAGTACCCCCTGGCCGGATTCTTTGGCAATGGTTTGTATCACACCTATGGCGTTAGGTACGGTCATGGTGATCTCAATGATGTCTATACCTCCTTCTCTCACTGCCTCAACTACCCTCAGCGCTTCCTCTGATGATTGAGCTCTTATGACCGGAATTACTCCGCAGGCCACGAGATGTTCCAGGTTCTTGTCCTTTGAACCCATCATCTCCCTCCTTATCTCAAAATTCTGGCGCCTGATTAGAGAATTTTTGCGCGAGGAATCCTCATAGAAGACCCCTTCCTTTGTAAATCTCAATGGCTCTATCAACCTGGTCGTGGGGAAATGTCTTCTCTCCCTTGAGATACTTCCTGGAAAGCTCATAATAAACGAGAGCCCAGCGCATTATTAACTGTCGATCCGCCTTCCGGTGCTTGATGTCGCCAGGGACCCCTGCCACCAATGAATTCTCCGGAATAACAGCGTTTTCTCTGACGAGAGCGTTTGCTGCTATAATGCAGTTTCGAGCCACCTTTGCTCCCTCCAAAACAGTCGCATTCATGCCGATAATGACTCTATCTGCAATTTCGCAACCGTGAAGTACCGAGGAGTGGCCAACGGTAACATAGTTTCCTACGTTAAGAGAACCGTGGGGATCTACGTGCATGACAGCGTTATCCTGAACATTGGTATACTCACCAATGGTAATGGGGCCACAATCCCCCCTAATCACTGCTCCTGGCCAGATGCTTGAATTCCTTCCAATCCTCACCTCTCCAGATATCAGCGCCATCTTATGCACAAATACAGACTTGTCTATTCTCATGGTAGTTTCCTCGACGATCCTGATCTATCTGGACTTGCCGCTAATCCCCGTCCATCCTAGTTTCGTCCTGAGCGTTTTGAAGAAGAACTTCTCACGCATACGGATGAGAATAGCCTGATAAGAAGCCTCCTCGGTTCTGATGACGTCCCCGTCTTCAAGGTCAAAATCAACCTGGCCATCCATAGTTAGAAGAACTTTCTCTGAACCGCACCCAAGAACTACCTTTATTTTCTCTGTCCGGGACACAATGAGAGGTCTTACCGCCAGAGTATGGGCACAGATGGGAGAAAGAATCATCACCCCCAAATTGGGATGTACTACAGGACCTCCCGAGGAAAGGGAATAGGCGGTGGAACCGGTAGGAGTAGAAATCACCAGCCCATCAGCGGAGTAAGTAGTGATAAATTCATTGGAAACAAAGGTCTTGAGATTAATAATACGAGCCATACCGGCCTTACTCACAACAACATCATTGAGAGCAACGAAACTGCCCACCTTTTTTCTAGCCCGATGGACAGCTATTTTGATCATAAGACGCTTCTCTTGCTTATATTCCCCGTCCAAGATCCTGACAAGTCCCTCTTTGTACCTTGAGATAGGAATCTCGGTAAGGAATCCCAATCCCCCCAGATTAATGCCCAAAAGGGGGGTATGGTAGGAAGCAAAATCTCGAGCTGCTCTGAGCAGGGTTCCATCCCCTCCCAGGCTGATAATGAGCTGAGCCTTCCTGCCCATGTCTTCGGTCTCCATTATGAGGTCCGGTCGCTCGATCCTTTCCCCGAGCCAGGGTGAAAGAAAAATCTGGACGTTCCTACTCTCCAGCCATTCCAACACCAGCCGCGCATCCCGAGCTGCATCCTTTTTCTCCTCATTTACGATGATTCCTATCCTTCTAAACATTCCTAGTCTCTCATGAGCTCATCTATAGCCTTGACGATCCCTTCCCTGCTAAGTCCATACATGCTCAGGAGCTGTTCCCTCTTTCCCTGTTCCAGGAGTTTCTCAGGCAGACCCAGTCTTTTTACCCTGCAATCATCCACTCCTCTATCCTGCAACAATTCCAGAACAGCTGAACCAAATCCTCCTTTGAGAACCCCCTCTTCTACAGTAAGAATCTTCCTGGCTTTCCTGGCTAGCCGAACGATAAGGTCATCGTCCAGAGGCTTGGCAAATCGAGGATTAACCAAAATGGGACTCACCTTTTTTTTGGCGAGGTTCCGACAGGCTCCCTCAGCAGGAAGGACCATGGAACCAAGGGCAAATATTGCCACATCGTTTCCCTGACGAAGAATCTGGGCTTTGCCTATGGTAAGTCTTCTCAATTTTCCGCCCGGCTGGCCAGGAGATGGCCCCTTTGGATACCGGATGGCGACGGGATGATCGGTCTTAACGGCCGTATAAAGCATATCCTGAAGTTCTCTGGCATCGTAAGGAACCATGAGGATAAGATTGGGCAGGTGACGAAGATAGGCAATATCAAATATCCCCTGATGAGTCGGACCATCTGCCCCCACTATCCCGGCCCTATCGAGCACCAGCACTATAGGAATATCCTGCAAGGCGACGTCATGGAGGATTTGATCATAAGCTCGCTGCAGAAAAGTAGAATAAACAGCTACGACGGGCTTGTATCCTCTCAGGGCCATTCCAGCAGCGAAAGTTACCGCATGAGACTCAGCAATACCTGTGTCAAAGAACCTTTCAGGGAATTTCTCTCTAAATTCTGACAGTTTTGTCCCCTCCGACATAGCCGCAGTCACAGCTACAATGTTCCTATTTTTATCTGCCAGCTTAAGCAAACTCTCTCCAAATACACTGCTCCAGCTTATCCCCTCTCGCTTTTTTGGCTTGCCTGTGGTCAGGTGAAAGGGAGAGGAACTGTGATAAAAACATGGATTCTCCTCGCTGAATCTATATCCTTTGCCTTTTTTTGTAACCACATGAACCAGAATAGGCCCTCCAAGACTCTCTACTCCCTCCAGGATTTCAATTAGATCACGGAGGCTGTGGCCATCAACCACGCCAAAATACCGAAACCCCAGCTCTTCAAAGAAAGTCCCCGGGAGAACCAATCCCTTCAGCCTTCTTTCCATTCTCTCGATGAGCTCCATGCCTTCTCTTTTCAAAAAAGGAGTCAATTGGACGAGATATCGCACCTCTTGTCTTAGTCTGTTGTACTCTGGATTCGTCCTGAGGCGATTTAGATACATGGAAAGAGCACCGACACTGAAAGACACGGACATCTCATTATCGTTGAGGACCACTATGAGATCTTTCTTCAGAGATCCAGCATTGTTCAGAGCCTCGTACGCCATTCCCGAAGTCAGGGCTCCGTCACCTATGACCGCTACTACCCGGTACGATTCTCCCTTAAGATCACGAGCACAGGCCATTCCCAGCCCCGCCGAGATAGAGGTACTGCTGTGCCCGGTGTTGAAAGCATCATGTGCTTCCTCTTCTCTCCGGGGGAAACCCGATATTCCTCCCTTCTTCCGCAGGGTAGAAAATTTCCCCCTTCTTCCCGTAAGAATCTTATGGGTATAACATTGATGTCCTACATCCCAGATAATTTTGTCCTTTGGGCTATCGAAAACCCGGTGAAGAGCTATGGTGAGCTCCACCACTCCCAAGTTTGAGGAAAGATGCCCCCCTTGACGAGCCACCGTACGGATAATAAGCTCCCTTATCTCTGAAGCCAGAACTCCCAGCTCCTCCAGACTCAGGGGTTCCAAGTCCTCTGGACCCTTTATACTTTCTAATAGGCGCTGCACTCTCTTACCTTCTCCTTATGTATTAATCTTCCTCTTCCTTGAAATCCTTAAAAAGGGAATTGGAATCCTCCTCCGGCCGTATCTTTTCCTCTTCATCGCTCTTACCTTCGCTCCCCTGGCCCTCTATCTTCTCTTCCCGCCACTCCTTAAGCCGGAACTCTTCTTTTTCCTTCATCAGAACCTGGATTTTTTTCTCAGCCTCCCTGAGCTTCTTTTCACAAAAGTTTATCAGCTTCACCCCTTCTTCAAATCTTTCCAGGGCCTCATCCAAAGAAAGGCTACCCTCTTCGAGCTGCTCGGTAATTTTCTCCAGTTTCTCCATAGCTTCCTCAAATTTCACTGGTTTGCCTCCTCGATTTTGTATACCGTGGAGTAAACTCCGCCCCTGTGCAGCTTTACCCTGATCTTTCCTCCTTCCTCGACCTGCCGACAGTCTTTGATTATCTCCTCTTCGGGATGCTTAAGACAGATGCTGTAGCCCCTCTGAAGGATGGACAAGGGAGAAAGACCCCTCAGTCTTTCCTCTAAGAAACTGACCCTTTCCCTTTCCCTTTCCAATTTTCTTTTGCCGAACCTCCAGAGTCTACTCTTCTCCTCCTTCAACTTCTCCCTGATCAGACGAACTCTCTCCTTTGGGACAAGCTGCCCAAAAGTATGAGCTAAGGCAGAAAGCCGATAATTTTCCAACTTATGCTTTCTGCGAAAGGATAGAAATAGGCTTTTTGTCAGCTCATCTACAACTTGCCCGGAATTCTGAATAGCCCGAAGAGGATATCTAAAAGGAAGAGAGTTTTCTATCCCTTCCAGATCCGAACCATAGGTTTTGAGACGATCAGCCACAAGAAAGGTGAGCTTCTCCCTCCTGTTTTGAATCAGATTAGTCAAATCCTCCTTCTTAGGAACTACCTTCTGGGCAGCGGCTGAAGGAGTAGGAGCCCTGTAGTCAGCCACAAAATCAGAAATGGTAAAATCTATCTCATGACCGACTGCTGAGACGATGGGAATCCGAGACTTGTAGATAGCCTCCGCCACTACCCTCTCATTAAAGGCAAATAGATCCTCCAGAGATCCTCCTCCCCGACCCACAATGATCACATCAACTTCGCCATAATCATTCAAATCCTGAATGGCCTGAGCAATTTCCTCAGCCGCTCCTTCACCTTGAACCCGGCAGAAGGCAAGAACAATCCTTAGATTTGGAAAACGATCCTTCAGCACCCGAATAATATCCCTGATAGCTGCTCCCGTTGGAGAAGTAACCACTCCTACGGCTTGGGGAAGGTAGGGAAGGGGAGATTTGCGCTCAGGATCAAAATAGCCTGCCTTCTCGAGCTCTTGCTTGAGCTGCTCAAATTTCAGATAAAGAACCCCTTTTCCAACCGATAGAATTTCTTCCACATAGAGTTGATACCTGCTGCGAGCCCCGTAGACTCCTATGTTTCCCCTTGCCATTACTTCCATTCCGTCACTCAGAGCTAACCGTAGGCTCTTTTTCCGGTTCTCGAACATGACACAGGAAAGCAGGGCATTTTCATCTTTCAGGGAGAAATAGAGATGACGGGAAGAAGGTCTGAAATTGGAGACTTCACCTCTCACCCATATCTTCTGAAGATCCCTGGACCCCTCAATCAATCTTTTTATGCGCGCGGTAATCTCGGCTACAGAATAGACATGAGGCAATGGCATTTGTCTCGTCTTCCAAGGAACGCTTTCCAGACGGCTTAGAATATCAAAGTCTGGTGCATTGTCAAACCAGGACAGCCCAGAGTTCAGGTTATTATGTCGGTCAAAAAAGCGCTCAAACTAGCGGTATTTTTGACAGATGCCCCGTCTTTCGCTAAGTATAAAGCGCCCTGCTAAAATATGCTGTACCGGACGAGGCAAAAATAAAAGAACAAAATCTCAACTCTGAAATGGGAGGTAGTCCAAATGACCCATGTGGTCAGGAAAGTTGAAGGAGCTTCTAAGAAAGTTCTGGCCCAGTTCGTAAAGATAGCACCTGCTACTGCGTATGAGGCGCTGGGTTTTTCTTCTTTGCCTTCCGGAGAATATGTCTAAAGGTGGGGGGTTGATGTAGAGAAGATACTAAATATTTGGTCAAGCAGTAACTGTCAGATTTGGCCCAAAACGGGGACCCGAATAGGACTCGAACCATCTTCCTTGCACAGCGTACTGTCAAATGTAATGGGTTCGCCAAGTGGGCCTGAGCGGGAACCCCACACTTTCTTGCAAGTTGCCTGACGATTAGCATAAAGACTTCCTTAATACATTACATTGATTTCTTTGTGGCAGTGATATTAGGGTGCCTACCCTCCAGACCTCTTTCTCAGAGTAACAGGCTCTGTTGTTAAAAAGTGTTGAGTATCACCACCGTCAAAGAATTTTGCTTGACAAGCCTAATAAGGGCCGTATAATCAGCCCAATTGACTAGACTCTCTCTTTAGTGGAGATGAAAATCTACGATCTTGTAATAATTGGGGCAGGGCCCGCAGGCTTAACCGCAGCCATTTATGCCCAGAGGGTGGGCCTTAATACATTAGTTCTGGAAAAGCTGGGTGCTGGGGGCCAGACCCTCATCACCGAAAGAATAGAAAACTACCCTGGGTTCCCGGAAGGGGTTTCTGGCCGTCAGCTTAGCAGCTTAATGCAAACACAGGCCAAGAACCTGGGGATGAAATATGAGCAGCAAGAGGCAGAGGAAATTCGCCTGTCCGGGCACAAAAAAATCGTTATCACTGAGTCTGGTAAGGAATACAACGCCCTGGGAGTGATTATCGCCACCGGAGGAGAGCCAAAAAGACTGGGGGTGGAGGGAGAAAGAGAGTTTACTGGCCGCGGCGTCTCCTACTGCGCCACCTGCGATGCGCCTTTCTTTAAGGATGAAGAAATACTTGTAGTTGGAGGGGGCGACACTGCTGTAGAGGAAGCTCTCTATTTAACTAAATTTGCCAGAAAGATTTATGTTGTCCACAGAAAAGGCATGCTGAGAGCACAAAAGATCCTGCAGCAAAGGCTTTTTAGCAGTCCAAAAGCAGAAGTAATCTGGAAATCGAAAGTTACCAAGATCTATGGGGAAGGAAAGGTCGAAGGGATTTTGCTTAAGGAGCTGGAGAAAGGGAAACTGAGGAGCCTGGCTTGCTCAGGAGTATTCATTTTCATTGGCCTTAATCCCAATACTGGCTTCCTGGGAGATCTCGTAGAGCTGGACAAAAACGGATTTGTGAAAACAAACCCGGATATGCAGACCAGCGTCCAGGGTATCTTTGCCTGCGGCGATGTACGAGCAGGCTCCTTTAAACAAATCATAGTAGCCTGTGGTGAGGGAGCTTTGGCTGCTCACGCCATGGGAAGGCATCTGAGTAGACTGCAAGGGACTGAATATAAGTAGAAGATGAAGACAACAAAGATAGTTCCTTTTTCCATCATCTTCCTCTTGCTTGCAGCATGTTGGCTCATTGCGATTCCTAGCAGGGCTGCGGATTACCTACATGTGACCGAGAGTGGTTTCACCACCCTGTCCGCAAGTACTCGCGCCATGGGAATGGGAGGCAGTTTCGTAGCAGTTGCCGACGATTACGGAGCCTCCACTTTTAATCCGGCCGGGCTGGTACAGCTCACCCAGAAGGAAGTAGGAGCTATGTACAGTGATCTCTATGGACTCGGCCTTCTGGCCTACAATTTCCTGTTCTGGGTGGTGCCTCCCACCATCATGGGAGCGGGAGGAATTAGCTGGGCACATCTGTCCAGTAACCTTGAGCCGGAGAGATGGGACTACGATATGTTCTCGTATTCCTACGCACGATTTATCTCTCGGCG
>CAYYHL010000055.1:0-10480 GCA_964471775.1 uncultured Clostridia bacterium | reverse complement strand
TCTTTGTATATCTCTACGTACTTTCCTCCAAGACCAAATCGAACCATATGCCCGAAGACGTCATCATGGGAAATTCCTATAAGCACCTCTTTTCCATCCCCTACCATAGGCTGGATCAAGATTCCCCGTATTCTATCCTTACCCACTTTCCTTCCCACCCTCTGGAGCATATCTCGAAAACAGCTGGTTATCTCTTCTTTGTTTATGCCTACTTTGACGCCTCCCACCTCAGATTTGTGAAGAATCTGAGGCGATTCTACCTTCATCACTAAAGGAGCCTCCAAGAGCTCCCCTGCCTTAAGAGCATCCTCCTCGTCTCTGGCCAGATAACTCTTGACTACAGGAACTCCACAGGCTTCGATGACTTTCAAAGCATCGAAGCCTCCAATTTCCAGGTATCCCCTCTCCTTTGAGGTATCCAGAATTTTCTGAATCGCACCATCGTCCACGCCAAATTCTTTCACTACTCCAGGGGGCCTGTTCTTCCACTCACCATACCTGTACATACCTTCCAGAGCAGTCACTGCATACTCTGGATCCTCATAATTGGGAATGCCGGAGCTTTGCAGGAGATCAACGGCATCCTTCACTTTGTCATAGCCCATAAAGCAGGCCAAAATAGGCTTGGCTGTCCCAGCCTCTCGGGCAAGTACCTCGGCAACCGTAAGAGGATCGGTAGCCGCCTGGGGAGCGAGAAGTACCAAAAGTCCGTTCACCCCTTGATCAGCCAGAATTTCTCTAGTCGCTAATTGGTATCGATCAGCTTTGGCATCTCCTAGAATATCTACCGGATTGCTCAAAGAAACATGAGCGGGCAGCTTTTCCTGGAGCTTCTTTTTCGTCTCATCACCCAGCGATGCCACCTTGAGGGAAGATTCTTCACAGGCATCGGTGGCGAGAATGCCGGATCCTCCAGCATTAGTTAGTAGAGCGACTCTATTCCCCTGCATAAGAGGTTGACAGGAAAAAGCTTTGATCATGCCCAGAGCTTCTCCAAAACTGCGGGCTCTCAGCACCCCACTCTGCCTGAACGCTACCTCGTACGCCTCATCCTGTCCTGCCAGAGATCCTGTATGGGAAGAAGCTGCTTTTTTTCCTTTTTCGCCTCGACCGGATTTTATTATTATGAGGGGCTTAGCCTGAGCTGTGGCTTTAGCCATGTGCATAAAATCTCTTCCTCGACCTACACTCTCCAGATATCCAAGAATGACCCTGGTCTCATCATCATCCTTTAGCATTTCCAGAACATCAACTTCATCGATGTCCATTTTATTCCCTAAACTGATAAATTTGGAAATACCCACTCCCTCTTTTCTCAAGCGATCCAGGATAGCTGTGCCCAGAGCCCCCGACTGGGAGAAGAAAGCTATGTTACCCTTGGAGGGTGCTGAAGGAGCAAAGGAAGCATTGAGATTCCAGTGGGCATTAATTATCCCCAGGCAGTTAGGTCCGATAATACTTATTCCCCATTTTCTTGCCACTCTAAGAATCTTATCCTCCAGGTGAGCGCCCTCTTCTCCCACTTCTTTAAAGCCGGCGCTGATTATAACTACCGAACGGGCACCTTTGCTGCCGCAATCTTCTATTATGGGAAGAACAAAATCCCGCGGAATGACCACTACCACCAGATCAACCTTCCCCGGAACCTCGGTCAGTCTAGCATAGGGTTTGCTTCCCAAAAGAGTCTTGCCTGCCAATTTAGGGTTAATGGGGTAGATTTCTCCCTCAAAATGTGCTTCGACAAGTTTCTCAACCACCAGGTAGCCCAATTTCTTCTCATTTCTGGAAGCACCTACTACCGCTACCGATCGTGGCTGAAAAAAATGCTCCCACACGTAACTGCCTCCTGCAGCTCTACTTCCTGATATTCAGGCTCTGCTTTCGACTACCCCTTCATTTTCTTGAGGAGCTTTTCCCTTACCGAGTCAGAGATTAAACCAGAGGTCGAGCCCCCCAACCTGACAATCTCTTTAATTATGCTGGAAGAAAGATAAGAATAATCCTGATTAGTCATAAGATAGATTGTCTCGATATGGGGATTTAGCCTCCTATTCATCAGGTTCATCTGAAATTCATATTCAAAGTCAGAAAGAGCCCTCAGACCCCTTATGATAAAGCCGGCGCCTTTGGCTTGAGCATAGTCTACGAGAAGACCTTCGAATCGCTCTACCTTTATACGGGAAAGATCTCCAATAAATTCCTTCACCATTCCGACCCTCTCGTCCCCCGTAAATAGAATGTCCCTCGGGGGATTATCATTGACGGCAACAATGATTAGATCAAACAATTCCTGGCTTCTTCTGATGATATCCAGATGTCCGTAGGTAACAGGGTCGAAGCTTCCCGGATAAACAGCTATCCTAGGCATTGCGAGCTCCCCATATCTTTCCTAGAAGCTGGCCTCTTGGCCCCAAAATACTCCTCCAGAATTTCTCTATGGTCAAAAGCAACTCTCTTTGGGAGCCTACCTTCTCTAATGACACTTGTCTTCTTAGCGTCGTCCTTTGGCTCCAACTTTCCCACTCCCTCAGCAACAAAAACCGTGGAAATGGTGTGAAACCGTGGATCCCGGGCTGGGTCCGAATAGGAGCGAAACTGTCTCAAATTCTGAACTTCCAGATTTGTCTCCTCTCGTACTTCCCTTTTGACCGCCTTCTCCAAGGATTCTCCATAGTCCACAAATCCTCCCGGCAGAGCCCACCCATAAGGGGGGTTCTTTCTCTGGATGAGGACAATTCCCCCGTCCTTCTCGATTATGGCATCCACGGTAGGGGTGGGAGTGCGAAAGGTGTGATGAAAATCAAGCAACAGCTTTTGATGAGAGATAAAAGCCAAAGATGGCAATCGAGAGGTGCGGAAAAACCTTATCTCCTCTACTTCGTTTCCCGGTGAGAAATTCCGGGAAAGAGACGCTACTTTGTACCCAATAATCACTGCACTGCCGTAGAGCCTGGTTTTTCCCTGGTACACCCCAATGAGACCTTCCACCCTCCCCTTAATCCCTATTTCCTCTCTTATCTCTCTCAGTACAGCCTGGGAGGCAGATTCGTCTTTTTCTACAAACCCTCCGGGCAAAGCCCACTTCCCCCTGCCAGGCTCAAGCCGCCTCTTGATAAGAAGAACAGACTCTTTCCCATTTTTGCTAATAACTGCTGCTACTACCGGAAGAGGATTTTGATAATGTATTCTGCGACATCCAGGACATACGAACCGCAAGGATCCCTCTATTTCTTTTTTCTGGAGCACATGTCCACAGTCAACACAATACTGCATAGTCTAGCCGCCTATTTTGTTGGGCATATCAATTCAATGTCCTACATAATCCAGAGCTAGCTTGAAAGATTTTTGGAGCATAAATAGGTTTCTCTTTTTTACCTGTCTTAGGATGAATCTAGGTCTCAGGTAAAAATTAGCGTAGGCTTTGATTAGCCATCTCTCAAGTTTCTCACCCACCATTCCGGGAATCTTCATCACAGGATCTAGGATAGTATACCTGGACCAATCTCTGGTTAAAAGCAGCCCCTTTTCCTTGGCTATCTTAAATAACTGAGTCCCCGGGTAGGGTGTACAAATTGTAAACTGGGCAAAACTGGGACTGAGTTTTCTGGCAAACTGAATAGTTTTGTTGATCGATCCTACTGTTTCTCCAGGAATTCCAATCACAAAAGACCCCAGAGTATTAAGACTCGCCCTTTTAGCTATCCGAATTGCCTTCTCCGCCTGGGCTAGACTAATTCCCTTCTGAATCATATTCAAAATTCTCTGAGATCCGGATTCTATACCGAGATAAAGAGTGTGACATCCTGCTCTTCGCATCTTATGAGCAAGATTCTGGGTAAGGGTATTAACTCTGGAGGAGGCTGACCAAGAAAGATCAAGATCCTCTCTAATTATGGAATCACAGATCTTCTCGACCCGTCTATTATTCAAGGTAAAAGTATCATCCAGGAGCTCAACTTCCCGTACCTCATACTTGTCTTTCAGCATCCTCAACTCCCCTATTACATTCTCTGGACTCCTGGCTCTCCATGTCCTGCCACACAGCTCAGAAGAGGAACAAAAAATGCAAGAAAACGGGCAGCCTCTACTGGTGATCATATTTGCGAATCGGTGCTTACCCAGCTTATATCTGTCCATAGGTAAAAGGTGGTAAGAGGGGAAGGGTATCTCATCCAAGTTCTTTATAAAAGCGCGATTTTCTGTCTCCTTTATTTCTCCATCCTCTCTAAAGGCTATGCCCTTAACCTCCTCCAGTGGAAGCCCTCCTTCCAGGTTCCTCACAAGTTCCCTTGCTGTTATCTCGCCCTCTCCCTTGACTACTATATCTATAAAAGGGCACTCTTTCAAGGTCTCCTCAGCGGTAAAAGTTACGTGACATCCCCCTACTACTACCTTGATTTTTTGGTCTATCTGTTTGGTTAGTTCGGCCACCCGGTAGGCATCATAAATGGCAGCGGTGGTGGAAGTAATCCCCACCAATTCCGGTCTAAAGCCCCTAACTTCTTCTTCCACATTCCTCATATCGTAGCCAAGGGTGGGAGCGTCAATAACCCTTACCCTATGACCTTCTTCCTCTATGACTGAGGCCAAATAAGCTAAGCCAAGAGGCATACCGACTATCCCAATTTCCTTCAGAGTAAATCTAGAAGGGGGCAAGATAAATAAAGTTCTCATTTCTTAACCTGGCTAGACCTCTGCACCCTTTCAATGAGACTCACTACTATTGCCGCTACCAAAACAACAGCTACAAGGCCAGCAATACCTCTTATCAAAATGAGCAAGTCTTTCGAGAAATACACCATACCCCATACAGTTACTATAATCACGCCTAAGAATACCGCTAGTTTCAGCAGCTTATTCATCCCTTAACTTTCTCCAGTCTTTCTCTAAGTTCGAAAAAGGCCTCCTTGTTGTTTATACAACCAGGGTCGGGAGCCTTATAGTCACCAAAATAAGCATAGGCTCTGGCCCTACAGCCGCCACAGGCTGACCTATACTCGCACTCACCGCAGTGTCCCTTCAAGTCTTCCCTTCTCCTGATCTCTTTCAGAACAGGTGAATCATTCCAGATGTCAATGAATTTTTTCTCTTTGAGATCTCCCACCGGAATAGGCATAAAGACACAAGGAGTTACTATCCCATCTGGCTGAATAGAACAGTAGGCTCTTCCCACCCCGCAACCTCCTATGAACTCAGCCAGCATTCTACCTTGCTCACCTTTAGCTGTAGAGTAATGAGAGCTAGGAGCCAGTTGTTCGTTGCTATTCATCATACAAACGCGGGCATACTGAGGAGAGGTGGTCAGGCAGACAATATCTCCCTTCAAATAATGTTCATAGAGGATATTTAACATCTCTTCTCTTTGCTGTGGGGTCAAATCCATATGTACCATATTCTTTCCTCTTCCCGTGGGAATAAAATTGAAGGCGTAGAATTTGTCTGCGCCTAGATTTCTAGCGAACTCTATCAAATTCTCTATTTCGGCAAAGTTCATCTGAGTTATGGTAGAGGCAATGCCAATTTCGAGGCTGCCTTCAGCTTTTGCATTTTCAATACCTTGCACCGCCCTTTTCCAGAATCCGGGAATTCCCCGAAATGCATCGTGCGCTTCTGGCCGGGTTGAGTCCAGGCTAATCTCCACGTAATCTACTCCGGATTCAGTCATCCTTTGAGCTACCTTAGAGGTAATTAAGGTGCCGTTGGTAGCAATAGATATATAGAGGCTCCTCTCATGCGCCCGCTCCGCCACTCTCCATATGTCCTTGTCCATCAGAGGCTCTCCTCCGGAAAAGGCGATGGCGAAGACATCCTCATCAGCTAGTTGATCCACTATATCCAATCGATGAGTGAGATCCAGTTCTCCCTCCAGTCTTTCTCCCGCTTCCTGGTAACAGTGCCGACATTTAAGATTGCACTTATTGGTAAAATTCCATACCACCACCGGAGGAGCAGTAAAAATTTGAGGATGCAGAAAGCCATAAGTGGCTATTGACCTCATGGTAAGGGCAATACCGTGCTGGAAAAGGGGATCGGCAAGTTTCTCTCTTGCCTCTTTTCTACTCCGGCCAAAGAGAACTCTTCCCAATTCAAAAAAAAAGTAAAAGGGAAGAGCTTGTATTCTTCGCCGCAGGGATAAATCCTTTCCGTTTGTATAAAGAGAAAAGACGTCTTCTAATATAGTCTCTTTTTCCTCATCCTCCTTTGCCAATTGGGTAAAGACCCAACGGTTCAGCCTGTTCCTTAGGAAGAATTCTACAAGATAGGTTAGATCCATGAGAAGATATGCCTCGCTCCGCTGGCCAAGGGGCTCAAGAAGCCTCTATCCCTTAGGTCCGCTAACGGTCCTTCGGTAACCCAGGTTGAAAGTGAGGATAGGCACGAGGTATTTCCACCTTCTTCCCCTCAATAGGCCGGTTAGTCTCTTGAAAATAGAAGAGAGGGTATAGATCCTCGGATAGGCCCAATCAAGTCCTTCTTTTAGCTCCTCAGGGGTCATTAATTTTGGCTGAAAGACTGCATGGGCCAGATCATAATTTGACCACTCTCTGTCTATAATTCTACCTTCTTTTTCCAGTTTCTCATACAATTTTGTGCCTGGCAGGGGAGTCAGAATACTGAATTGAATAGCCTCTAATTTCACCTTCTCTATGAATTTAACCGTTTTTCGAAAGACAGTTTTGTCATCATGATCAAAACCAAAGATAAAAGCTCCTTCAATTGCTATCCCGAATTGGTGAATCTTCTTAATAGCTTTCTCGTAGAACCTTATCTTGTTCTGAGACTTATGAGCCTCCCCTAAAGAAGCTTCAGAAATTGATTCAAAACCAATAAAGAGTCCCCTACATCCACTAGCTGCTGCTAATTCTAGGACATCTTCATGACGCGCTATGTTTATGGAACTTTGCCCTATCCACAAAAGATTATAGGGTATCAAAGCCCTGAATAGCTCTCTAGCGTAACTGATGTTTCCCACAATATTATCGTCAAGAAATCCTAAAAAGCGCGTTCCGAGGGGTTTACCTACCATACCTTTGATTTCCTCCATCACTTTCTTTATGGGACGAAAACGATATTTTTCTCCAAAGAATTTGCTGACCGAACAAAAGTGACAGTTAAAAGGACAGCCCCTGCTTAGCTGTAGGAAGCGGCTGAGAAGATAACCTTTCTTTGCAACAAGGCCTCTTTTAGGAATAGGTATTTCCGAAGGATCGGGTCTGTGAGAATTCTCATAGAACCTGGCCAGTGATTCCTTTCCCCCTTCCCCTAAATCTTGGAGCAGCTTTTGCCAGCTTGCCTCCGCTTCCCCTATTACCACTGCATCCGCATGCTGCGCTGCTTCTCCTGGTAAGGCCGTAGCATGTATTCCTCCCAAGACCACAGGGATTCCCTTCTCTCTGAATCTATCCGCTATCTCGTAAGCACGGGGACTGGTGGCCGTCATAGCGGTTATCCCCACTAAGTCAACATCTTTGCTAAAATCTATCGGTTCTATATGCTCGTCAATTATTTCGACCTGTATATCCTTAGGAGTCAAGGCAGCTATAATAAGAAGATTATGGGGAGGAGTCTTGAATAACCTGTGTCTCCTGTGTCTTTTTGCACCTACTTCCCTTTTCCAGGTTGGTGAAATCAACAGTATTTTCATATTCTCTCGGCTGTCTTAGTTTGAATTTCCACCTCTTGTCTGTTTTTCCTTCGATGGTTCTCTATTACTTTGCTTAGTCTCACTCCGGGAGAGTCGTATTCTCCGGCAACCATCTTTTCAAACTCTGGTCTGGTCAGTGCCTCAAGTCGTTTTGCATACTCATCGAGAAAGCTAGCAATCTCACCTTTGATTATAGTCTCCGCTCCTTTATGAGTGGGATAAGCGTTACATTCCTTAACTGCATCCCTCAGAATCTCGGGTTTATCAATGATAGCACAGGGAGTTAGCCAGTTATGGTTTTTCTCTAGCTGCTTTTTTCTTATGGAAAGGAAGAAAGGAGAAATAATAGCTTCCCTCAAACCCTTGCCTTTCTTCCAGAGCTCCATGATGTTGTCCACAGCAAAGTGAATAAAAACGCAGGGTTCCACATCTCCAGAGGAATTAATATGAAAGTATTTTCTTCCTCCAGCGATACATCCTCCCGTCCAGGGTCCATCATTCCAGAAGTCTCCTATGAAAATGGGTCTGTTCGAGCGCCACTCCCACACCTTCTCTCGAAGCTTGCTTCTCTGCTCAATAGTCGGCATGAGCTCAACGGCGGGTTCTTTCCCTATGGGAATATAGATGAAATACCAGCCAAAGGAAACATGCTTGGCGACAAGATCGTCTATGAATTCGTCGCTGCTAACAATATTTGCATTCTCCCTGGTTACTGTGACTGAGAACCCCTGCAAGACCCCCACCTCGTGCAGGCGCCGTCTTGCCTGGGTTATCTTCTCCCAGACCTGGCTTCCTCTTCTCTCATCCGTCTCTTTCTTAAAGCCTTCCATGCTGATAGCCGGAGCAGTATTACCTATTTTTGCCAGTCTCTCAATTGTCCTATCATCCAGCAATGTCCCATTAGTGTAAATTTGGAAGAACATATCGTCATGTTCTTCGAACAGATCCAGAAGGTCTTTTCCCGTCTTCCTATCCTTATAGTAGAACGGCTCTCCCCCCGAGATGGTTATGAACTGAATCCCGAGCTGTTTTGCTTCCCTTAGGATTCTATCAAAGGTGGGATAGGAAAGACCCTGTCCCTTCTCGTACTCATGAGCATAGCAGCCATAGCAGTTGAGATTACACGCATTGGTGGGAGAGATAACAAAAAACCAGGGAGCTTTAAAGCCTTCCTCTTCTAACCTTTCCCTTGTTTTTGCCTCCATAACCCAGTCACAGAAGAAATTTTCGGCTAATCTTTCTCTGCTCACCTTGGAAATTCTGTCTTGAAGAAGCAAGCGAGAAAGCTCTGCCCAGGGATGTTTTCTCTGAAAAGCCTTCCTTACGCTTTCCATAGCAGGCCTGTTAGGGCCGGCAAACCTATGCAGTCCCTTCAATATGACATCGAACTCATTATAAAACTGTTCCTCATTTTGGGTCCTGGCTAGCCTGGCTAGATAATGATTGATCTGATGCTGCAGAAGTCTCTTTTTTAATCCAATCCCTAGCCCTCCAACCATCTTTCTCCTCCTTTAGGCAGATTGATTTTAACAAAGCGAGATAGATGAGTCAAACCTTTCTTCTCGCTCCTTCCCAGAATATTTCCCAGACCAGGGACTCATCTTCGGATAGTGACCCCTTCTCCTTTTTGGAAATCCAGTAAACGGTAAGACTGTGGGCTATTCCCATCAAAACCACGGCCAGCTTCCTTGAATCCAGAACCCTGACTTCGCCTTTTCTGATTGCCTCCTGAATTAGCCGATCAATGATCTTTATATACTGGGATTGCCTCTCTATTACCCTGCCCTTCAGCTTCCTTTCGAGCTTCTCTTTTAGCTGCTCAGGGAAGCTTTGCATAATCTTAAAACAATCTCTATTCTCCTCCAGAAACTTCAAATGGATGCCAATGGTGAGCTTAATTCTTTGGGAGGGGGAGAGGGGTTCCTTTATTGCCTCCCGGATTCTAGCTAAAAGGGCATCCAGCTTGTTCTCTATGGCAGAGAAGAAAAGATCCTCCTTGTTGTCAAAATAAAGATAGATCGTACCTTTAGCTAATTTTGCCTCTTTGGCAATATCATCCATAGTGGTAGGATAAAATCCTCTCTTGGCAAAAAGTTTTTCCGCTGCCTCCCGAATTCGAATGGCATGGTCTCTTTGCTTTATCTGTCTTTTGTTCATTTCCCTGGTTATCATGCTCATTTCTTCCGTTCCCATACCCCCACCTCAGATTTTTCAAGCTCTTGCAACAGAATTAGGGGAGATGTTTCTCTTTTGAAATTCCCATGGTTTGGGTTGTCTGACTGTTCAGTCATACTATAACAGAGAAAAAAGATAAGTCAAACTTCCCGAATTGAATTGATTGTTCAAGGCCTGGCGAGCACGATACCTCACTCTTCACCTGCCGAGAATTGGGCACCTACTTTCCTCGTGCTTTCTTCCCGGCAAAAATGGTGTAGAGGGTAGGAACGAGGACAAGGGTGAAGATGAATGAAGCCAAAAGGCCCCCTATCACTGTTCTGGCCATAGGGGCCCACATCTCTGCTCCCGCACCAAAACCCAGGGCCATAGGCAGCATGGCAAAAACAGTGGTGAAGGTGGTCATCAAAATAGGACGTAGTCTTCTTCTCGCCCCCAGCCTTACCGCTTCAGATAGCGCAAGGTCCCTTTCCCTTAATATATTGATATAGCTTATCATAACGATACCGTTATTTACAACGATTCCAGCCAGCATAATAAGACCCATGTAGACAACCACTGTGAAGATGGTGCCGCTCAAAAACAACATTAAGATAACCCCTATGGCGGCAAAGGGCAGAGCCAGCATAATCACAAAAGGATAACGCAGAGACTCAAATT
>CAYYHL010000054.1:0-10654 GCA_964471775.1 uncultured Clostridia bacterium | reverse complement strand
GCGGCTTTTTCGTGATAAGTTATGAGGCGGAAAGATTTTTCCTGAAGGAGGATGAGAAAATAGAGTTTTGGAAGGTATGGCGATGGGTATTTATCGCATCAGGAAATACGGAGAGCCCATTCTAAGACAGAAGTGCAGGAGAGTAGCGAGGCTAACCTCAAGAGAAAATACAGTTCTTTCTCAAATGGCCGCAACAATGTATGAAGTTCAGGGAGTAGGACTGGCTGCGCCTCAGATAGGATTGGATGAACAGTTGTTTGTGGTAGATGTGGGGGAGGGCCTGATAAAATTGGCCAATCCTTTGATTCTCCTCAAGGATGGTGAGAGTGTCGTAGAAGAGGGTTGTCTATCCCTGCCTCACACCATGGTGAAGGTAAGAAGGGCCAGCAGAGTAATGGTTGAAGGATGGAATGAGAATGAAGAAAGAGTGAGGATAGAGGGGGAGGGGCTTTTAGCCCGAGTGCTCCAGCATGAGATTGACCATCTCCGAGGCATTTTGATCATTGACTATGTTTTACCGGGCGAGAAAGCTGTCAATGAGGACAGCTTGTCCCCGAGGAAAAGAGGTGAGAAAAATGGCTAAGGCTTACTTAAGAATCAAAGTCGAGATGGGAAGAGAAAGAGGGGTAAGAGATGCCCTTCTCAATTTCGAGGAGGTGGAGACAGCGGAGCTCACCACAGGAGACCAAGATGTCTTGGCTCTCATCAAGGCTGATAGCTACGATGATATCCTTCAGGTGGTCATAGACAGACTTCGCACCATTAAGGGGATTACTGATACCACAACTGATCTGGTTCTGGAGTAATTTTGGAGGAAGTTAGAAGCTACCTGGATTGAGGAATGTGACCCCTTCTTGGCTCACCACTAGACGAGGATATTTGGAATGAGGTGGGGCGTGGTGAAGCGGTAACACAGCGGACTTTGGATCCGCCACTCGGAGGTTCGAATCCTCCCGCCCCAGCCAGAAAACTGGTGCTAGGAGGGGCATTTCATAACGTGAGGGGATGAAGCTCAAGGAAATTGGCGAATTTGGTCTCATCAGAAGAATGAGATCGAGTTTGAAGGATTCTCAGAGAAATGCGGTACTGGGAATTGGAGATGATGGGGCAGCGCTTAAGATAGCTCCGGGGAAGCTTACTCTTGTCACTCTTGACACGCTGGTAGAAAATACCCACTTCAAATGGGATTATGCCTCACCCAGGCAGGTAGGCTGGAAGGCGCTAGCAGTTAATATCTCGGACATTGCTGCCATGGGTGGGGTACCCACCTATTGCGTGGTAGGACTAGGATTGTCCGGTACCCTAGAGGTAGACTTGGTGGATGGTTTATGTGAAGGTTTAAAGGAAATAGCCGCCCGATACGGAATCGGTGTGGTAGGAGGGGATATAGTTCAATCCTCGGAGTTTTTTATTACGGTCTGTCTTTTGGGAGAGGTAGCTGGTGGGCGAATTTGTTCTCGCTCAGGGGCGAAGCCAGGCGATCTTATTTTTATTACCGGCGAGCTGGGAGCAGCTGCTGCAGGGCTGGCTTGTTTTGATACGGCTGAGGTGCGCCTGGAGTCCGGGAAAAGAGAATTGCTTGTTCAAAAGCATCTTAGGCCCTCCCCGCGCCTTAAGGAAGGCCAATGGATAGCGGCCAGGAGAATAGCCACGGCTATGATTGACATCAGTGATGGGCTCATCTCTGATTTTTCCCGCATAAGAGAGGAAAGCAGGGTGGGGGCAGTTCTGTGGGAGGAAGCGATCCCTGTTGCGCTGCCCGCTGTAGAGCTGGCGTGCTCATTGGGCAGGTCCCCTCAGGGTTGGGCCCTCTATGGGGGAGAGGATTATGAACTTCTCTTTACCGCGTCTCCTGATAAGAGAAAACTCTTGGATGAAGAGGCCCCCTTTCCGTTCTCTGTCATTGGGGAGGTGCGCCAGTGGCAAGAAGGGATGGTCCTCAAGGATCCAGAAGGCAGGCACATGAGAATAGGGGAGGAGGGATACAATCATCTAGCTGATGCCCCGAGAAGGGGCAAGAGGCCATAGTTCTCTTTGAGGACGAGCCTTGCGAGAACAAAGAAAAGGCCAAAATAGGGAGGATTCGAAAGTGAGAAAGGTAGCCATAAATGGATTTGGGAGAATAGGAAGGCTCACCCTGAGAGCAGGCCTGGAGCGGAAAGACAATCTCGATTTTGTAGCTGTGAATGACCTGGTGGATGCTAAGACCCTGGCTCATCTTTTCAAATATGACTCCATTCACCGGTCCTACCCGGGAGCGGTAGCAGCAGATGATGACTCAATAACTATCGATGGGAAAAAGATAAGGGTTTTTTCTGAAAGGGAGCCGTCAAATCTTCCCTGGGCCGAGCTGGGGGTAGACATAGTAATAGAGTCAACCGGCTTTTTCCGCAAGAAGAAAGATGCAGCGTCTCACCTCAAGGCAGGAGCAAAGAAAGTTATTATTACCGCTCCCGCCAGGGGGGATGAGGAAGTGCTTACGGTGGTTATGGGTGTCAATGAGAATGCCTACGAGGCGTCTCTCAACGACATTGTTTCCGGGGCCTCCTGCACTACCAACTGTCTGGTGCCCATGGTGAAAGTCCTTATGGATAGTTTCCTCATCAAGCGTGCCTCAATGACTACCATTCATTCCTACACCAACGATCAAGCTCTATTGGATGCTCCCCATAAGGACTTGAGGAGAGCCCGGGCGGCTGCCCTATCTATGATTCCTAGCACTACGGGAGCAGCCATAGCTGTGACCAAGGTTATTCCAGAGTTGGAGGGGAAGATTGATGGACTGGCCATACGGGTTCCCACCCCTGATGCGAGCCTGGTGGACCTGGTGGCTGAGGCAGAGAAAGATACGACGCGAGAGGATGTTAATGCTGCTTTCAAGAGAGCCTCTGAGGGGAGTCTCAAAGCCATAATGAAGTACTGCGAGGAGCCTCTGGTTTCCTCAGATTTCATTACTGACGCAGCCTCCTGTATTGTGGACGCAGCCTTGACCAACGTTATCGATGGACGGATGGTAAAGGTCATGGGCTGGTATGACAATGAGTGGGGATACTCCTGCCGGATGGTGGATTTGGCAGCCTATATGGCGAAAAGGATAACCTAGCATTCTCAAAGAAGCTGATCTCGGGAACAGGGGCAACTTTTAAGATGAGAAAGTTATCCGTCAAGGATCTGGATCTTAAGGGAAAAAAGGTCCTGGTGCGGGTGGACTTTAATGTTTCTCTGGATGAGGAGGGAAGGATCAGGGACGATACCAGGATAAGGGCAGCCCTTCCTACTATTAACTATATTCTTGAGAGGGGCGCTTCTCTTATTCTCCTCTCTCATCTCGGAAGGCCCGATGGCAAAGTAGTAGAGAGGCTTCGTCTTGATCCTATAGCTCGCCGGTTGCAAGAGCTAATAGAGCGGCCGGTGTTAAAAACGGATGAGTGTATAGGGGAGAAGGTAGAGCTTACCTCCAGAAGCATGAAGCCTGGAGATATTGCTCTTCTAGAGAACGTTCGTTTCCATAAAGAGGAGTCCCAGAACGATCCTGGATTTGCGAAGAAGTTGGCTAGCCTGGGTGATTTGTTCGTCAACGACGCCTTTGGCACTGCCCACAGAGCCCACGCTTCCACGGTCGGGATTACCGAATTTGTCCCGGCGGCGGCTGGACTTCTGATGCAAACCGAGCTTGAGATGCTGGGAGAGCTTCTTGAGAGGCCCCGGAGGCCCTTTGTGGCTATCCTGGGGGGAGCCAAGATCTCCGACAAGATAGGTATTCTGCACAATTTCCTCAAAAGATGCCAGGATATTCTTGTAGGAGGCGGAATGGCCTACACTTTCCTCAAGGCTCAAGGGTCTAGAGTTGGCAGATCTTTAGTGGAGGAAGAAAAGATAGAGGAAGCTCGAAGAATACTGAAAGAGGCTTCTCGGGAAGGGTGTCGCATCCGTCTCCCTCTGGACCACCTGGTAGCGAGAGAGGCCAGGGATGGGATCGGAGTGAGGGTCGTGGATCGGGGAGAAATTTCTCCTGATTATGTTAGCCTGGATATCGGACCGAGGACCATCGAGCTTTTTTCAGGGATAATCCGGAAGGCAAAAACCGTCTTCTGGAACGGGCCTCTGGGAGTGTTTGAACTGGCAAGTTTCTCTAAAGGTACCCGGGCCATAGCCAAGATTCTAGCAGAATCCGGGGCCACTGTTGTTATAGGTGGAGGAGAAACCGTGAGTGCGGTAAGAGAATTCGGAGTTGAAGATAAGATGACCCATGTCTCTACGGGAGGGGGAGCTTCTCTCGCCTTTTTGGAAGGACTGGAGCTGCCCGCAGTAGCGAGCCTGACGGACAAAAAGTAGGAAAGGAGCCTCTCTTGCGAAAACCCATTATCGGTGGAAATTGGAAAATGAACAAAACCGTAAGAGATGCTGTTCAAACGGTCCAGGATTTAAGGAAAAGAATCGGGGGAGTCGAGGGGATAGAGGTGGTGGTATTCCCTCCCTTTACCGTTCTTGGTCCTGTAGAGAAGGCCCTTAAGGGCACGAGCATTGGCCTGGGAGCCCAGAACATGTACTGGGAAACCGAAGGCCCTTACACGGGAGAGATCTCCGCCCCTATGCTTGTTGATCTGGGGTGTAGATATGTCATTTTGGGTCATTCTGAAAGGAGGCAGTACTTCGGCGAGACTGACGATGGGATAAACAGGAAAATCAAATCTGCTCTTACTTTTGGACTTACTCCTGTGGTATGCGTGGGTGAGACATTGAAGCAGAGAGAGGAAGGCAGCTTCAAGAGAATTGTTGAGAGCCAGCTCGAGCTCTGCTTCAAGGGCATAGACTCTCAAGAGGCCGGCCGGATAGTTATTGCCTATGAGCCTGTTTGGGCCATAGGAACCGGGCTAACCGCCAGTCCTGAGCAGGCAGAGGAGATGCATAGTCTTGTGAGGAAACTCCTAGCAAAGGTGTTTGGGGGAGATCTCGCTGATTCTATTCGCGTTCAATATGGAGGAAGTGTAAAACCAGAGAATATGAAAGAATTGATGAGGGAGGCGGATATAGATGGATCCCTGGTTGGAGGAGCCAGCCTAGACCCTTCCTCTTTTGCCAAAATAGTAAAATACGAGGAATAAAGATGGGATTTCTGTTGGTTATCCATGTGATTCTGTGTATTCTGTTGATAGGGATGGTTCTACTTCAGGTGGGAAAAGGAGCCAGCACTGGACCTTCATTTGGAGGGGGAGGGAGGACTTTGTTCGGTCCTACGGGGAGAGCAACTTTTCTGGGAAAAGTCATTGTGGTTTTGGCTATTCTCTTTGCTTTGAGTACTCTTACCCTTGCCATTCTGTTAGGAGGAGGCAAACCTCCCGCCTAATCGCTTTGTTGGACTTTCTTTGAACCATGCTCTATTCCTGCAAAGTGAAACCCCTTCTGGGCGTTTCTATGAAGGGACGTTGCACCTTGAATGCCTATTCAGAGGTTTCCTTCTCTCTTTTGTTATCCCAGCCACATCTCTTCGACGATCAGAGCCTTAAGAATTGCAATGCTCATGGGTTGTTGCTCCTGGACTCGTCCGGGAGATACCTGTCTTTCCCGATCGCCCTAAGAGGGACTTCTGGTGATTACTTCGGGTTGTCGAGGCCAGCACGAAACAATTTCCTTTGAATATCTGGTCACATACCTCCAAAATTGATTCTCTTCTCTCTGGACTGCATTTCAGCCTATCTGGAGACCAGGGTGTAAAAAGATTACTCTAGGGGGTGCAGTATGAAGCCTGTAGAAATAAAACCTGGAATTTACTGGGTTGGCGGTATAGACTGGAACCTGCGGAACTTTCACGGTTACACCACCCAGAGAGGCTCCACTTACAACGCTTATCTCATTGTGGATGAGAAAACCGTTCTGGTAGATACCGTTAAACACTATCTTTTTGAGGAGATGCTTTCTCGAATTAAGGAGGTTGTTGATCCATCTCGTATTGACTATGTGGTGTCTAACCACGTGGAAATGGATCATTCTGGCAGCATCCCAAAGATCTTGGACGTTGCTCCAAAAGCCAAGGTAGTTACCTCTCCTCAGGGTGAGAGGGGTCTTCAGAGGCACTTCAAGAGAGACTGGGATTTTCTGGTGGTGAGGTCCGGGGATACCATCAGTGTCGGAAAGCACTCCTTGCAATTCTTCCTCACCTCTATGGTGCATTGGCCTGATAATATGGTCACCTTTGTTCCGGAAGAAAGGTTGCTTTTATCTAATGATGCCTTTGGCCAACACCTTGCCAGTGCCCAGCGCTTTGATGGTGAGGTGGGCTGGGACATCATCTCGGAGGAAGCTGCCAAATATTACGCCAATATCGTTCTTCCCTACGGCGAGCAGGTAAAGAAGGCCTTAGCCTCTCTTTCTGAACTGGGCATAGAAATGATTGCCCCCAGTCACGGGGTAATATGGCGAACTTACTTACCGAAGATTTTGGAGTCTTACCAAAAATGGGCGAATAATGAGACCGAAACAAGAGCTCTTATTGTTCATGATACCATGTGGGGCTCAACCAGTAAGATTGCCGAGAGCTTGCAAGAAGGACTGGAAAGGGAAGGCATCCCGGTAACTATGAGATCGCTGAAGACCAATCATATCTCTGATATTCTTACAGATGTTCTTTTTTCCAAAGTCATTTTGATTGGTTCCCCCACCCTTAACCAGGGGGTGCTTCCTACGGTAGGAGCTTTTCTTACCTATCTTAAGGGACTGCGTCCAAAAAAGAGAATGGGTTTTGCCTTCGGGTCTTATGGATGGGGAGGACAGGCAATAGAGGAAATGGAAACTGTTATGAGGAACCTTAGCTGGGAAATGCCACTGACCAGCATAAACATACAATATGTACCTGATGAGGAGGAGTTAGACAAAGCAAAAAAGATGGGCCAGAAACTGGGAGGACTGGTTAAACAATAGCAAAGAGGAAAGAGGACCTGGCACCCTCGTTATTCCTGAACGAGTGAGAGCAAGAAACCCTGCATCAACTTCTCAGTGGTATTTGCTGTTCCTAGATTTCCTGGAACCTCTTCCTTTCCATCTTACCCCAGCCTCTCTTGCCCCGAATGTAGTCAATGGATGCCTTAAACCTCCACCAGGTGTTGAGCTGGCGGTACCCAACAATTTGGTTTCACTTAACACATGGGTGGAAATACGCCGGGCTTGAGAGTCCTCTCCTTGCTGAGCCATTCTTCTTAGGAGAGCTTCACCCTCTTTTCCAAAGCTCATCAAAGACCGGCAGCATTGTATCTCACCCACCAGTTCTTGTCACCGAGCAACCCAACCATCTCGTTAGAATATTCAGATGTCCTATTTTACCCAATGTCTTAGCTGCCTCTGATCTTATGAGCCAGTTCTCATCATCCAGGACAGTGGCAAGAGCGGGAGCGCTTTCAATGTAAGACATCTCTCCCAGAGCTTTGATGCACCTTACTTTCATTTCGCTATCCTCAGAGGCATTCAAGAATTTTAACAGAGTCGGCCCAGACTCCAGATATTTCTCCATAAATTCTGAAAAAAGGTCAAAATGTCGACTCCTAACTGCTTCGCCTATCTCCTGGCTGCTCACCTCCCCGGAAAGGTACCTTAAGAGCAGATTCTCCCAAGAAAAACACGCAATGTCATTGTAATCAAAAGAAGGTCCAGCTTGACACAAGGTCTTACTTGGTGTAAGTTAAGGTGAAAGAGTTCCAGGGTCTATTTCGAGGAAAGAGCGAGAGACCAGAATGAAAGTTAGGAAGGCCATCATTCCCGCCGCAGGCCTGGGAACAAGATTCTTGCCGGTAACAAAAGCACAACCAAAGGAGATGTTACCAGTACACAACAAACCGGCAATTCAGTACGTTGTTGAAGAAGCGCGCCTAGCAGGGATAAGCGACATGATGATTATTACTGGAAGCAACAAAGAGGCTATGGCCAGGCATTTCGACCACACCCCGGATCTATACGATCAGCTCAAAAAAGATAAAAAAACACACCTGTTAGACGAATTGAAAACCATTGAGCGTATAGGGGAAGAGTTATACTGGGCCCAGCAAGGAGAGCCAAAGGGCCTGGCACATGCAATCTCAAGGGCTGAAGCTTACACCGCCAACGAGCCCTTCGTGGTGCTACTTGGAGATGATTTAGTTGCGGCAGAACAACCCTCTGTGAAGATTCTGATGGATTTGTATGAAGAATATGGAAGGTCAATAATTACCGTGGCCTCAGTTCCACAAGAAAAGGTAGGGAGCTATGGGATTGTTGAAGCTACCAGGTTCAACAAAAGTGTTTGCGTACTCAACAACATAGTTGAAAAACCAAAACCAGAAAAGATAGAATCAAGATTGGCTATTGTGGGAAGGTATGTCTTTACCCCAGAAATATTTGATGCCATAAGAGAGACGCCCGAGGACGATAGATATAAAGAGAAACTGCTCACCGATTCGATATGCATCTTGAGCAAAAAGCAGGTGGTCTATACCTATGAAATACCATATGAAAGCTGGCATACTGTGGGCGATCCGGTTTCTCAAATGATAACTTCAATCGAATTTGCCAGCAAGGATCCCAAGCTATGGCCCGAAATTGAGAGGTACCTGGAGGAAAAGATGCAGAGAGGTAACCAGAAAGAGGGTGACCCACCCTGAGCTTGTCATCACTCCTCTTCCTTACCCAGGGTTCTTTTGACCCGCGCTACGAGTTCTGCCGGATGGAAGGGCTTGGTAATGTAGTCCTCGACTCCAGAATCTATTCCCTTCACCACATCTCTTTCCTGGGCTCTGGCAGTGAGCATGATTACGGGAATATTTCTTAGGTTTTCGTCCTCTTTGATTTGTCTTAGGACTTCGTATCCATCCATTACCGGCATCATAACATCCAGAAGGATGAGGTCAGGCCTATCCGCCTTTATTGCCTCCAGGGCTTCCTCACCGTTCTCCTTCCACACAACCTGGTAGCCTTCCTTCTTGAGTTTGAACTCAACCAACCTTGCTATTTGAGGCTCATCCTCGGCCAAGACTATTTTCCTTGCCATAGCTACACCTTCTCCGTTTTTTTCAGTAAGGGCAGAATCACCTCAAACTTTGATCCAACTCCTAACTTACTTTCCACCTTCATATCACCATTATGTCTTTCTATGGTGGCCTTAGCGGTGGAAAGGCCCAGTCCCGAGCCGGTTGTCTTTTTGACATAGCTATCCTCCGAGCGGAAGAATCTCGAAAAAATGTTCCTCAGATCCTCCTGTCTCATTCCCAGACCGGTATCTTCCACGGTTACTGAAGCAAATCTTCCTTTGGCTTGGGCGGTAACTTTTACTCTCCCCTCCTTTGTGTATCTGATAGCGTTGGAAAGAAGATTGGAGAGAACCTGAGACAGTCGATTTGAATCGCCCAATACCTCTAGCTCGGGTGCTTTGATCTCCTTTTCCAATTTGAGATTCTTATTTTCAGCCATCACCTTGAAAGTATTAACTGAAGCTTCTACAAGTTCAATAAGGTTCACCTTTTCTCGTTTTAGCTTAATCCTGCCCGATTCGATCTTCTCTATGTCCAGAACATCGTTGATAAGGGTCTCCAGTCTTTGAGTGTTCTGAGAGATTATCTCCAAGAACTCTTTCTGTTCTTTATTGATCTTACCCACATCTTCACCCAGGATAAGGTCAACGTAGCCGACGATGGAGGTGAGGGGTGTGCGAAGTTCATGAGAAGCAAGAGAAACAAAATCGTCTTTCATTTGCTCAATTCTCTTCCGCTCGGCGATGTGCTGTTGAAGGTGTTCATTGAGAGCACTCAATTCCTTCCGTTGTCCGTCCAAATGCTCCATACTTGTTCTGATATCGTCAATCATTATGTTCAGGCCCATAGCAAGTGAATCAAACTCATCATTCTCACCAGAAAGTTCAACCTGGACAGAGTAATCGCCCCTTGCCACTTTCATAACAGCCTCGATTATCTCGCCCATGCGTTCTTTTTCAGAGGTTTTATCCATTATTTACCCCCTCCAGGGATACATACATCGTCTGCGTCAACCTAGGTATGTATTTCTCTATCAAGTGTGTGTATCTTTCAGTCCTTAAGCCACGCAAGGGCCTTTTCCCTGGTCTTGAAGAAACGCATATCTTTCTTGTTGGAAACCCCCATAACAAAGGATGCAATCACTCTTGCAACTGGATGCATTCCGAAAAGAGCAACCTTTCCCATTCTTTGGTGCTCCAGTTCCTCCTGCCCTATCTTTCTTGCCTCTGGGGTAGGTTTTCCGGCTCTGGTAAGGTCGATGAGGACGTTGAGTTTTCCTTCAACCTTACTTCGCATCTTAGTAGTGGCCTTCTTGGACGCAAGTGCAGTCTTCTCATCGATCTCTCCCACTATAGTCTCATAGAGTATATTATTCTCACCAAGATAGAATCTATTTTCCCCTATCCATATTTCTCTGTTTTTCTCTTCCATTCTTATCCTCTTTTCGTATTCTTAACTTGTTACTGATATGGGAATTCCGTATTTTTTGTGGTGAATTGTAGAATGCAGTAACTCATGAACCCGCCATTCAAGTTCGGTCCTGTGGAGCTCCTGCCCAACTGCCCGCTGATTGAAGTGCTCCGGGTCGTGTAGAGTTTTGAGCAGCATCTCTTCCATCCGCTTGGGTTCGGTAACGAGGGCTTTTGTTGACAAGAGTTGGG
>CAYYHL010000053.1:0-10663 GCA_964471775.1 uncultured Clostridia bacterium | reverse complement strand
ATACCCCTTTTCCCGCAAGATTCCTAAGAATTTGCCAATTTGAGCCGAGTCCACCCTGGCGACATCGTTCCCGATCCAGGTCATGAACTGAGAAAGATCCCTCCTATAAGCTGCTATGGTATGAGGGGAAAGTCCCCTTTCAACCTGGAGGTAATCCAGGAAGGACCTAGCCAGAGGATGAGACAAAATGAGATCCCCTCCTTAGGGCTTCTTCATTGAGAGATAAAAGGTCCTTGTTAGATGCGGAGATGACCTGTCCGAGAGATAGAACGAGACTCTCAAGAGATAATATTCCCGATTTCTTGACCCAGGCTCCCAAGATGACCATGTTGGCTATGCGGGAGCTTCCTATCTCCTCAGCAATTCCATTGGCCGGGACCCGGATAACCTCCACATCCTCCCGGCCTGAGTTGTCAGAGACCAAAGATGAGTTAACCATCGCCCTTCCTTCCGGACTAATTCTTGGAAGGAACTTTACATAGGACGGATAGCTCATCATAATAGCATTCTTGGGACGAGAGACAATGGGAGAAGAAATGGGGCTGTCAGAGACGACTACGGTGCAGTTGGCGGTACCCCCACGCATCTCCGCTCCATAGGCAGGAAAATAGGTGACTTCCTTGCCCTCCCTTAATCCTGCATAGGATAAGAGTTTTCCGGCGAAGATAATTCCCTGTCCTCCAAAACCAGCAATTATTAGATCTTCATACATGATCTTGGAAAATCTTACCTGCCCCTTGCGACTAGATAATGAATCCTCCCGAGTGTCGAGGAAAGCGAAAAGAGACGCCGGAGCTTCAAACGGCCCTCTCAGCCATCTTAACTCCCTCATCGACGATTCGCCTGAGTTGAGCCTCACCCGGTGCCTCGGCATAAACTCTTACCTTGGGTTCGGTACCCGAGGGACGTATAAGAAGCCAGCTTCCATCATCCATAACGAATTTTATGCCATCCAGGGTTTTCACCTCCCCCACCGGCACCCCTCCCAGAGAAGAAGGATAAGACAAAGAAAGAGTCCGTATCATTTTTTCCTTGTCTACTCCTGACCTCTCGAAATCCACTCTCCTGAAGAAAGACGCTCCAAACCTGGCCTCCATTTCCTCAAGGATTCGGGAAAGGGGCTTCTCCAGACGGGTGAGCATCTCTACGAAAAGAAGGCAGGAAAGAATACCGTCCCTTTCCATGAGATGGCCTCGGTAACCATACCCACCACTCTCCTCACCCCCAAAGAGAACATCCTTTTCCAACATTTTATCACATACAAATTTGAAGCCTACCGGGACCTCATCCAGAGAAAGGCGAAAATCGTCCGCAATTCTTTCGGGTTGATAACCCAGAGATACGGTCTTGGCCACTCCTCCCCTCAGGCCCCTTCCCTCCACTAGATAAAGAAGAAGGAGGGAGAAGACCTGGTGGGGAGTGAGATATCTTCCCTTATCATCCACTACTCCTGCCCGATCAGCATCCCCATCCGTAGCCAATCCCAGATCCGCCTTTTCCTCCTTAACCCTAGTTTTGAGAGCTTCCAGGTTCTCCTCTATAGGCTCCGGGGCCAGTCCGCCGAATCCAGGGTTATATTTGTGGTGAATAGTGAGGACTTTGCACTCAGATGTTTCGAGAATCTTTTCTATGAGGCCGTCACCCACTCCGAACATAGGATCATGGACAACCTTAAGATGAGCTCTTTCTATGAGATCCGAATGCAGGAAGGATTTAACTTTCTCCAGATACCCCTCGGTAATATCTTCTCGCTTCAGGAGCCCCTTTTTCTCAGCCTCTTCCAGGGGTACTCTTTTAACCCGGCTCTTATCTAAGAGGGCCTCTATCTCACGGGTCACCTCGGGAGGAGCCGATCCCCCGTAGGACTCCCTGATCTTTATCCCGTTGAACTGAGGGGGATTATGAGAGGCGCTTACCATAACTCCTCCTGCTAGTTTCTCTCTCTGAATGGCAAAAGAAATACACTGGGTGGGAAGGTCTTGCCGAGAAAGAATAACAGGAAGATCGTTCGCAGTCAGAACCTCGGCTACAAGCTCTGCAAATTCCCGAGAAAGGAAGCGGGTATCGTACCCCACCACCAACCCTTTTTCTCCCATCCTCTCTTTGTAATAATCAGCTACAGCCTGAGCTACCCTGCCTACGTTGGCAAAGGTGAAATCTGCAGCAATGACCGCTCTCCATCCATCAGTACCAAACTTTATTTCTGCCATGTTCTTCCCTCTTCAGCTCCTCGAAGCTCACGTGCCAGTGTATGTTATAAGCATCAATAGGCGATGTCAAGAAATGTTGGAGGACTCCTCCCCTCGGTCACTGCAGACCAGCTTTGAGGTCCTCTACTGGTCTTCTCCTCTCGGGAAAGCTCCAGACGCTTTTTGGTTGACCAGGCCAGAGTCTGATGATACTATAATCCTTTCGGGGGCCAAAAGAATGCCAACGGATGTGGTAGGGCTGGGAGCTCTGAATGTGGACCTGATCTATGAGGCAAATCTTGCCTCTTTGGGACTGGAAGCGGGTAGAGAAAGGGTGGGAAGCTTCGAGGAATTCAGAGATCTCTTGGGGTATCTTGAGAGAAAGGGGAAACTTAGAGTAAGAAGCGGGGGAGGATCAGCAGCAAACACAGTATACGCTCTGGCCAGGATGGGTGTCTCCTCAGG
This sequence comes from uncultured Clostridia bacterium, assembly GCA_964471775.1. Taxonomy (GTDB): domain Bacteria; phylum Aerophobota; class Aerophobia; order Aerophobales; family AE-B3A; genus SOJT01. Next base: position 8,009 of record CAYYHL010000053.1, on the reverse strand, counting down.
ACTGGTAGGAAAAGTAGGCGAGGATGAAGAAGGGGACTTCCTCCTCCAGAACCTCCGAGAAGCGGGAGTAGATACTAGCAGAGTAGCTCGCAATGCAAGAAGTGGATTGTGTATTGTTCTCTTAGGAAGGAAAAGAGATAGAAGCATTCTTATTCTTCCGGGTGCCAACGACAGCCTCTCCTCCTCTGAAATAGATATAGATTATGTCAACAAGACTGAATTCCTGCATATGAGCTCCTTTTTGGGCAGGATACCTTTTGACGCGCAGAGAAAAATTGCTACCAGAACCAGGGCTAAAATAAGCCTTGACCCGGGAGAGCCTCATGCCACTCGGGGCATAAAGGAGCTTTCTCCACTCCTCGAGCGCTGCTTCATCCTCTTTCCCTCAGGCAGAGAAATAGAAACCCTCACCGACAAAAACTACAAGGAAGGGGCCAAAGAGCTGCTGGAATACGGCATAAAGATTATCGCCTGCACCTTAGGAGAGGAAGGATCCTACATACTATCGAGAGACGTGGAGCTCGAAATATCTGCAGTCAAAACCCGGGCGGTGGACAGTACCGGAGCGGGAGATGTCTATGCGGCGGGCTTTCTGGCGGGATTGCTTAAAGGCTTACCTCTAGTTCAATGTGCCAGACTTGCAAGCAGGCTGGCCGGATTAAGTGTTGCCGGATACGGGCGCTCATCATACCCTGATGCCAGGTTCCTCAGGCAAATCTTAGAAAGGCAGGATGCAAAATAAGGAAAACTAAAGGTGTATGAGATCGGTTGGTTTTCTACAGGTAGGGACAAAGCGGCCAGGGATCTTCTACGAGTGGTCTACGGCAACATCAAAGAGGGGAAACTGTCTAATCTAAGGATATCTTTTGTCTTCAGCAACCGCGAGAGGGGAGAGGCTAGGGAAAGTGGTCTCTTCTTTGAACTGGCGAAGGACTTGGGGGTCCAGGTGATCCCGTTTTCTTCCTTGAGCTTTGCACCGGAATTGAGAGAAAGGGGGCTCCAAGAGGAAGAAACGGGAAGGTCTCGTTTGATCGAGGACTGGCGCCGGCTATACGACAGGGAAATAATGAAAAAGATTGAGAGATTCAGGCCGGCCCTCATCGTCCTGGCTGGTTACATGCTGATTGTGGGGAGAGAAATGTGCGAGAGATACTCCATAATAAATCTCCATCCCGCCCCTCCGGGAGGACCCAAGGGAACCTGGCAGGAGGTCATATGGAAACTTATTGACCAAAGAGTAGACCATAGCGGGGTAATGATGCATCTGGTTACTCCAGAGCTGGATGCCGGACCGCCCTTAACCTGGTGCCAATTCTGCATCCGGGGAGGCGCATTTGACCCCCTATGGCAAAGCATGGAGAAAAAGTTAAGGAGGCGAACCCTTCAGGAAATTCGGAAGGAGGAAGGGGAAAAGGAGCCTCTCTTTCAAGAAATTAGAAGGCAGGGAGTCAAAAGAGAGCTTCCCCTTATGGTTCAGACTCTCGAGAATCTCTCAGAGGGTAAACTCAAGCTAATAGGAGGAAGAGTCTTTCAAAAAGGAAAGGTCATCCCTGGCCTTCGTGTGGACAGGGAAATATGCAAACTGTGCGAAAATGATTTCTATGGAAACCAAGAATGAGACAAATCTGTATAGATTGTGAGGGGCCGATCACCAAAAACGACAATGCTCTGGAGCTCTGCCAGCATTTCCTCTCCCAAGGAGGAGATTTTTTTTCCCTCATATCGCGATACGATGACTTTCAGGCTGATATTGTCAGGAAGAAGGGATACAGAGCAGGTAATACCCTGAGTTTCATCCTTCCCTTTCTGAAAGCGGCCTCTGTTACCAACAAGAAGATCATCGATCTTTCACGTCAGAGTCTTCTTCTCATTTCCGGAGCAGAAAAGATGCTCCCCCGTCTTGCTGAAAAGATACCGACATTCATCATTAGCACCAGCTACAGGCCATACGTACAGGCCCTGTGTGATGAGATAAAGTTTCCTTTCAGAAACACATATTCCACCGATCTGGATCTGGATAAGTACCATCTTGCTCCCGAAGAGGCAGACGAACTAAATCGGCTTCTGGATGAGGTACTCCAGCTGCCACCTATTGAAATCTGGGGAGTCAAGAATGAGGATGGTCTTTCTGGCCCCTCCAGAAAGACCATAGAAAGACTCGATCAGATATTCTTCCGTGAGATTCCCGGTATGAGCTGCGGCAAGATGCTGGAAGAAGTTCGGCCGCTGGGTGGGAAAGAAAAGGCAAAAGCCATCCTGGATTCACTCAGAAAAACCGGGTCGGCAGCCTCTGACGTCATGTACATCGGAGACAGCATAACCGATGTCCAGGCCCTGAAATTGGTAAAGAAAGAAGGAGGGGTAGCTGTCTCCTTCAATGGAAATCGCTATGCTTTGAGGGCGGCTGAGATAGGGTGTGTATCTACGAACTTTTTGCCCCTCAAAATTCTGGGAGAGGTATTTCGTAAGGACGGTAAGGAAGGGCTGGAAAAAATCCTCAGGCAGGGACGCCGGAACATGGGAGACAAAGTGCAGGAAGAACTTTCATCCCTGAAGCCTCCTCCTGAGCTCACCATCATCAACGAGAATAACCTTGAAACCTTAATCTGCAAAAGTGAGTCCATGAGAAAATACGTAAGGGGAGAGAAAATCGGAACCTTAGGGTAAGGCCCGCCATTCGTATTCTTGACTCACCTCTTTGCTTTTGATAGCATGAGACAACCGCCAAGGGGAGGAGACGTCATTTCTACCATTAAGATAGATGCTAAGAAATGCAAGGGATGCGGCTACTGCGTCAGGTTCTGCCCCAAGAATCTAATCTATCTGGACACTGTTTTTAACGAGAAAGGATACCATCCCGCTGTTTTCGGTCACGAGGAGAATTGCACCGGATGCGGCCTGTGTGGTTTGGTCTGTCCCGACCTAGCTATAGTAGTGTACAAAGAAAAAGACAAAAATGATTCATTACCTCAAAGGAAAACTCGTTGCAAAGTCCCCGACCTTCGTCATTGTTGAGGTTGGAGGATTGGGATACAGAGTGAACTCTCCCCTTTCCACCTATGCAGCTCTACCCCCGGAGGGAAGTGCAGTAAATCTTTACACTCACCTGCACCTGAAAGATGACGGGATATCTCTCTACGGCTTCCTAAAAGAAGAAGAGAGAGATTTCTTTCTTGTCCTGACCAGTCTTTCCAAAATTGGCCCTAAATCGGCCCTGCGTATGCTCTCGAGCCTCAGTATCCCTGAATTTAAGAAGGCCGTAAAGGGGGGGGACCTTACCACTTTGATCCGTGTTCCGGGTATAGGAAGAAAAACCGCTCAAAGAATAGTTCTGGAACTGAACGACAAGATAGAAACCAAGGAGCCGGAAGGATTTGCTGAGGATACCCTGACAAAGGATGCTATTGCCGCCTTAATTTCCCTGGGATATACCAGGAAAGAGGCTGAGGTGGCTGTTCAAACAGCCACCTCCTCCCTCAAAGAGGAAGTGGACCTACCGGAGCTTGTCAAAAAAGCCTTAAGATGTATATAGCCGAGAAGATTACTACCCCCGACCTACAACAGGAAGATAGCGGATTTGAGGTCATCCTGCGACCTCAGAAGATGGAGGAGTTCGTAGGGCAAAACAAGATAAAGAGAAAACTCGAGATCTTTATCCAGGCCGCCAGACAAAGAGGCGATGCCCTGGATCACACTCTTCTTTACGGTCCCCCTGGTTTGGGCAAGACTACCCTGGCTCATATCATCTCTCGAGAGATGGGGACGAAGATCCAAGGCACCAGTGGCTCAGCTATCAGCAAACCGGGAGATCTGGCCAAGATCCTTACAAATATAGAAATTGAGGATGCAGATGTTCTCTTCATCGATGAAATCCACCGTCTGCCTGCCCAGGTAGAGGAGGTTCTGTACTCCGCGATGGAGGATTTTCAGGTGGACATCATCATGGGAAAGGGGGTGAGAACTCGCTCTGTCAAAATCTCCCTTCCTCATTTTACCCTGGTGGGAGCCACCACCAGAGCGGGTCTTCTTACCTCACCCTTGCGCAATAGATTCGGTGTGGTCAGCCGACTGGATTTCTATGAAGATGATGATCTCTATCAGATCGTTCTGCGCTCTGCCCGCATTCTCAAGGTGGAAATTGACAAAAAGGGTGCTTGGGAAATTGCCCACAGATCCCGGGGAACTCCACGCATAGCCAACCGACTCCTGCGTAGAGTGAGAGATTATGCCCAGGTCAAGGGAGAAGGAATCGTCAACCAATCCATAGCCCGGGAAGCCCTAGAGATACTGGAGGTGGATGAGAAAGGCCTGGACGGCATGGATAGAAAGATCCTGGAGACACTCCTCCATAAGTTCGGCGGGGGGCCGGTAGGCCTGAAAACTCTGGCTATGGCCGCGAACGAAGAGCCCGACACCGTAGAGGAAGTCTACGAACCCTACCTGGTTCAGGAGGGGTTTATTGACCGGACTCCTCAGGGAAGAAAAGCAACTAAGATACTCTGGGATTATCTGGGCAAGGAAGCTTCCCAAGATAAGCAGACAGAGCTACCTTTATGAGCCTGCAGATCCCGAGGTGTGCCTTCTTCTGTAGTAAGCCAGCCCCAATACCATCAGGTAGGAAAGAAGAGAAAAACCTATAGCCAAAAGAGAGTTACCTACTAGGGTACCTACCATGAGGGACTTACCTAGATTGAGGAGGTTCTGCACTCTGAAAAAACCCTCCGAGAAATCTGCAGGGGGAAGCCCAAGAATTTGCTGGCCTATTTTCCAACCAAGGGGATAGATAAAGGGCCAGGTCAGGGGATTGGAGACAAAAGTACCCGCAATGGCAGAGAGTCTATTTGCCCTCAAGAGAAAAGCAGTGGGTACCGAGAAGAGGATAGCAAATCCAAACGTGGGTAGTGTTCCCCAGAAAACACCAATAGCCACACCTCGAGCAATCCTCTTGGGAGAATCATTAATTCTTATTAAACTCTTGACGAATCTTTTAATCCTGCTCTGACGAGGTCGTTCCCCTCTCCCCATCTTTCCCTCTTAGCCTTTACTTGGGCTTACCCGATAGTAAGAATTTTAGCTTATTGTATAAGATACAGACAAAAAATCAACCATTCGCATTACTCCTTTTGGTGTACAGCCCGGCTGCTCTAAGAGTCTTGATTCTATCCCAGTTTTGGTGGAGCAAATGGCTGATCCTTGGGTTTGACTTCCAGGACCCTGAGTCTATCTCGGGTGTCTTTAAGAAAAGAGGTCCAGCTTCGCATTCCCCTGATGAGAGAAGAGGGGTAACCAAGATTGGATTTGGCACAAAGACAAACGTGAAGTGTACAGCATCGTTGGAGCCAAAACAAAGAGAACTTGCTCTTATTAGGGAATGAGATACAATAGTCCTCAATCAGGACCTTCCGTATCCAGGAAACCAATGATGAGAGATTAGCTAGCCGAATCGGCTCAATGAAAGAAAACCAACGGACACAGCTGTGGCAGATAAGGATGGAAAAAGCCGGAGAGACCGAAAGGCTTTACGTAGTTTCGGTCCAAAAGCCCATGCTGGTATTTGAATCTTCCTTTGGTAGACTCAGGAGAAGATTCGAGATAGCCCCCTCCAGGAGAAAAGGCCCACCCACCTTTTACCTACTCGAGGGAGAGAAAGCCGAGGTAGAAAGAGCTACAGATATGCACGGGTTCAAGCTCGAAGCGGTTACCGAAAAGCACATTATCCTTGAGGCCAAAAATCCAGAAAGTGAAGATCTTTATGAAATCTCGCTTTTTGCCCCTCGAGTAGCGGGGTTCTGGAGAAAGAAGTACGTTTTCTCAAAAGATAAGAAGGAAGCAGCTAGTTTTGCCCGACAATTCAAAGAAGACTATCGTGTCAATGTGAGAAAAGCAGCTAAGATCGACGGCTACGTGATTGAAGCTATTGAAAAAGACCGGATAATTCTCCGCAGGCAACTTTGAAAAATCCTCGTTTTCTCAAGCAACAAGGGTGAGAGAAAGATCCAAAGATGGACTCTCCTCGCCTCCTCCCAGATCACCGGCACTAAATGTTCTTCCTTTAATTCAACTAAATCCCTTGCTGATGTAGTTCTTAATTTCAATCTTTAAGCCCTTTTTTCTGGTACCCTGTCAACCTAAGGATCTGACCCAAAAAGTCTACCCCGGACATACGGAAAAAAGAGGGATGAGGAACGGCAAGCAATGAGAATCCTTGACATTGGCAGGAGTTTTGCTATAAAAACACAGGGAAGCCGGATGCAATGTGAAAGTGAAGGTTTTTTTCTATACGAAAAAGAATGGAGTCTCAAAAGGATTTTCGAGTTAGGGGGGAAACATCAATTAAGAATAAATCAGCAATATGTCATTAGGAAGCGACTCCTACCTTGAAAGATTATCGGGGGAATCTCAAGAGGCCAGGATAACAGGAAAACCATCCTCGACTTCCCACCCCATGAAATATCGTAGTCGAATTCTGGAGAATGCCAATTCAGAATGGAACCCTCCCAAAGATGAAATATTCCTTCTTTCAAGTACAAATAAGGAGGAGTTGAATATGGCCAGATGGAGTCAGAGAACCGTCGGTTTCGAAACCGACGGCTATACCCTACTTTCCGAAATGGTTCACCCAGTTGCGAAGTTTTCGGGCAGCAGTATTCCATCAAGTTCTCTAAGTTCTATTCTTACAAGGATCTTGTAAACCATATCTAATGCTTTTTTGATGTAAGAAGCCTTACTCTACCGAATCTGGGTTAACAATTCCGATAAAAATGACGTGGGGAAGATGCTAGAAGAAGAAAGAGAAGTTCCCAAACGGGGGAAATGGATAGCCTTAACAGTTTTGATATTAGTGCTTGTCTACGTAATCACTGATGGATGGCTTATCAACAAGATAGAACCGCAAACAGTGGTGGCAGTTTACGGGCCGGGTGGAGTAAGAGCCCTGGTTAATAAAACCGATAACAGTGTTCGGATGTGGAAATGGCCAAGAATCTTGGGAACCTCGATAGGAGTGAGGGAAGAGCCAATTAAGGATGAGACAAAGGTTGTCACCAGCAGATTTGCGATGTATACCACAGACGAGATTACGGGAGAGGTAGAAGACAAAGACTATGTTCAGGCTTATGTTATTGATACAGAAATAAAAGTTGAGGACTGGGAGAAGTTTTTCCAAGAGATCAATTTAGACGAGATAAACAAAGAGAGAAGAAAGGCTGGGCCTTTTGTTCGTTTGGCAAAAGATAGATTTGAAGTAGTGGCCTATCTCATAGAAAGTATTATTAGAAGAGGAGAGACAACAGATAGATTTGGAGAGCCCCTTCGGACAGAGGACGGCTATCCAGTAATGAATTTGGCTATGAAAATCAGTTATGCACGCTCTCAATTGTTGAACCGAAGGAACTTTCTTATTACTCTTTTGGATCGCTATCATTTTGAAACTGCTGAAGAGATAAAGAAGTATCTAAAAGAGGAAATTCCGTGGTATTGGTTTGGGGGGCCAGATACCTATGAGTTTTTGGCCCAGCAATATAAGGATATTCAAGAATTAACCTTGTCTCCTTATAATGAAGATATCAGCCCGGAGGCATCTCAGCAGAGATTTATCTTTGGTGAAGATAGACTTGAAATTTACCGAAGAGCTTATCAGGTCTACCAGTATGAAAGGCGCTTAATGGAAATAGAAAGAAATCTAGAAGAATCTGAGAATCGCCAGAAGATTTATGGTGACAGAGAAGAAGTTCAAAAAGTTGCCCAGGGTTTTGAGAAATTTTTGAGATCCCAAGGAGAAGATCTTAGATTCCTCGCCAGTATCGGGCACCTTCAGAGTCTTTACAGTTTATTTTTGACTCAACTGGAGTCTAATGTTACCCTTGCTTTCTGGCAGGCCGAAGTTGAATCTATGAAGAAGCAGACTCGTGAGGTCAGAAAAAAATTCACCGAGGATCCACTGGAGGAACTGGACAGGAAAAGAGCTGAGGATATCCAAAAAGGTGTATGGGACTTAGTGACTAAAGAGA
>CAYYHL010000052.1:0-10667 GCA_964471775.1 uncultured Clostridia bacterium | reverse complement strand
GTATTCTGGCTCATGTAGTTCCATCTCTTTCATCCATTCAACCATCCGAACCATTTTTGGTTGCTTATCATTCATGCTGTAGGTAACCTCTCTTTTGTCTAGCTAGTAATATCTTTAGGATCACCGAGAATCTTCAAAGACTGGATTCCTCCATCAAGAACAAAAACCCATTCTTTCTATTTGAAAGAATGGGTTCACTTGGAGATAACCTTGGCAGGGATATTTCCTTTTCTTCAGAAGGCCTTTGAGGTCACCCTCCTGAATCTCGCATACCTCGTCTTCTTGGTTATCCTCTCACGGAATGCATCGATCAGGACACCAGTATCATAGCATCTCGCGAGCGCACTGTCAAATTCTGACGCTAGACCTATGAACTGGATCAGACCACGGTCCTATTTCTTCACCGTTTCGGTAAAAGATAGTAATAATGGGGATTTGGAAGGGCTGTCCGATGTCCCGAGGCCTCATCTTTGTCCGAAAAAGTGCCCTACCCTATGGTAGTGGCACCCTCGTATTTTTGGCAGTGCGGGAGAGCTCGGCGCTGAGTTCCGGGGACGGGCTGAAATTCTTTAGGATAGACATTCTTCATTCAGCAAAATTGGAAATCCACTCTGGCCTGCCTGGTGGATTGGAGGCTAGGAGCTCTCGCCATTGTTCGTCGGTGAGTCTGTCTTTCATTAGCTGTTTGAACTCGTAGTAGCTCATAACTGGACCCGCACCGAGTAAGATCCTGCAGCCGGGCACTTTGTACGCAACAATGATGAGTTCGACATATCCAACGGCTTCTTCCAGGACGCTGCTGGTGTTGGGGTCTGTGTGGACATCAGCGATGATTGCTACCTTCTTCGCCTTTTCATCAACGTCTGCAATGACAGCGTCCAACTGGTCACCGAAGTCCTTGATGAACTCATAGTCTTCTTGGGTGAGCTCTTCATTTTCAAGCTCTTTTCTTGAGAGGATGATGAGTTTCTCGAGAATCCTTTCCAGACTATTTAGTCTATACTTTGCTGCCATATCCAGAATGTCCATCTTGCTCAGTCCTTCCGATGTCATTCTGGTGAGGGCCAGGAGTCGATTGTAGAACTCTGGCACCGGCTCGACATAGCCGCGAGCTCTCGTTGCTGGCACAGGAGCAGCTCCAAGTACTGCGGTGTAGCTCTGTTTGGCATAGAGAACGGTGTCATGTCTGAGTTCAGTCCATGAAGCGAGGGAGGTAGTGAGCTCCTTATCCTGCCATGCCTCTTGCTTCATGAAGGTTGGACAGCCATCTTTGAATTCCTTGAGCAGGGCTTTCAACGCATAGAGCCATGACCAGTAGAGGTTCTTTTGCCAGTCACTCTCGGTGAAGCTATCAAACTCTTTCTTTAGATTTTCGAACTGGGTTTCGTAGGCGATTCTATTTCCTTCCTCGTCCCTCCCTTCATATTCAGTATCACCTAGTTCTTTCAAGATCTCTTTTGCTCGACGAGACCCGAGAAGAGCCATGGCGTCGAGACCCCGGGGAAAAACTCTGGCCGGTCCTCCGGCGGTGAACTCACAGGTGAAGGTCTCGGCGCAGTTCTCTCCTGAATACATCCCGACATAGGGTGAGACCAGGTTGGAGAAGAGATACGAGTCTGGAATGAACCTTTGCCCCATCAGTCTGAATCCCTTGGTCTCATCCAGAATCTCGTTTGCCTCTTCGGGAGTGAAAGGTGGGAAAAGGGTTCTTTTGCCTGTCCCTCCATATATTCTGGGGGGCTCGTATTCAGCGAGTTTTGCCTTGAGTTTCCCAATATTCTCTTCAGTGAGACCATTTGGATCGAACCTTCCAGAAAAGACAGAATTCAAAGCATCAAGGTATTCATACGGTCCTAGATTATCTGCGAGGCCCACATAGAAAGAGGTTACGGCATAGATTCTATCCCAGTCTTCCCTGAGGTTTTGACTTGAAGCAAGCCTGGATGCTATGAGAGAGGCCCCGATTGTTTGTATCTCAGCATCGTATGAAGAGATAAGGCCGGAAGATGCGGGACGGTCAACAGGACTTTCTCCGGACCTCGGCTCGTCGTAACCCTTGAGGAGCATCGTCATTCTTCCATACCACGTGAGGGTACGAAAGTAGTTCTTGAGCTTCTCTGACCGTGTGTAGTGGCCCCGGGGAACGTATTGAGAATAGTCTTCTTTGTAGAGGAAGAGGGGGGAGGTGAAGAATCCCTCATGTTTCTCTATGAGACCGAGCTCATGCTTCACCACATCTTTCACGAAGTTTGGCAGGTTGAAGGTGTACTTTTGGAGCTCTTCTTCGGTGAAATAGGCAATGGCGGGGTCCGGGTCTTGACGCTCGAGGGCGTTTTTCGGTAGTTGGTCTTCCCTTGGCGCGAGGAGGCTCAGGGCAACGGCAAAGTAGGAAGCGTTCCTTCTCGCTGCCTCCTTGAGGTCCCCGGTGGCCGCCTCATGCTTGGCTATCGAATCATCAAGAAGGTCTTTGCTGATGTCCCAAAGCCTTTCGAAGAATTCCCGCTCTTCAATCTGCCGTAGGGTTTCGTCAAACTGAATATGATAGAGATGGAGCAGAGAGTCTGAAGTAATGAAGATGGGTACTTCTCTATCTTTCAGGGTCTTGTAGGGCCGGGTGATATGCTCTTCTTGGGGATTGAAGGGGTTCTCAATCACCACAAATCCGTTTTCCTTCAAGAGTTTCAAGGCACGGCTTCCGAGAGGAACTTTCCGGGAGAAATCTTCGAGATTCGAGATGTCATCCGTTCGGAGCGGCAGGCCATATTGGGGAGCCTTAGGTGTGATATCCAGAGGAGTCAGAGAGTAGTACTCTTGAAAGTTCAGGTTTTCCGCTTGAGACCCGGATAGATCGATAGGTTTCATCTTCAATGTGGATACCTCTTGAGGAGATACAGGTAGTGCCTCGGGTCCACAAACGACGCTCACGCCGACCAGTGCGAATACTATAGTGACATGAGTTAGATATCTTATCTGTATGATAATCTTCCCTATGAGCTCAATCTTGTCATACTGTCTAAAAACGCCTTAGTTTGCAGTGGGCGATCTGAGTTAGTCGTAGGCATCCCTTCGTGAAGGGCAGGCTAATCATGAAGTTTATCGTGAACGCAATCGTGAACGATCATGCCAATATATGATGAAGTCCTGTTTCTTTATAGTCCGTTTCCGGCTCCTTGTCAAATCCTGGCGGGTCACCCATGACGGAAATCACCCCTGGCTCTTGTTCTCCCATTACCTTGTCGAAGAAGTACTAATAATAAGGATTTAGACGCAGTGTCCGATGCCCGGATACTTCCTTTTGTGGGAAAAGTCCCCTGCCCTATTGTAGCGGGGCTTAGTATTCTGAAGGATTGTTGTATTCAATGTCAATGATTTCTACCCGAATATACCTGAAATCCCCAGAGCTCAAGTGCCACACCCCTTCGCCTTTTGATGGTAGCATCATATCATTGATTTCTCTGTACTCAGTAATTGGGGTTGACCATGTCTGGAGTGAATACTCATCATCAACAGTCATATACCGCTCTGCCACAAAGTTCGTCATCTGGCCCTTCTCGTTGAAATAGAGAACGGCAGAAGCCGAAAGTCCCCCGGAGCTTATCGTTGCCCTCGCAGAGCTAGAATCAATTGATTCCCACTGGATATAGTCATTCACATATGCAGTTGGAAACCACATCATTTCGTTGAAGTATCTTACTAAAGTCCCTTGATCCATTTCGTCTCCCGTGGCATCTGCAATGGTAATGAAAGGTAGTAGTCTTATTAGCATATTCCCTTTGCCCTCATAGAATCTATCTCTTGCTCTCATTAGAGGGAGGGAAAAAAGCTTTACACTTCCATACCAAATGAAGGCAGGATCACCAGCTCTGTAATACTGCTTAGCGCTGAAAGGCATCCAACCCCCATCTTCCTTTGTTCGTATAAACCCTTTTTGTTTTAGCCGGACAAATCGTACTTTCTCTTTTCCTATGATTTGTGTATATCTTAGATACCTTTGAACCGGATCGGGCAACCCTTCCAAATCTCGCTCAGTAACTACTTCTGGTCTTATTTCCTCCATCTTGCCGAAAAGCTCCTCTACTTCCTCCGCTACTTTTCGCTGAAACGCAATATAGCTTATCGCAAAAGATACTAGCAAGACGATGATTATGACTGAGATAACCAATCCAGCTTTTCGAGGTATCGTCATTCTCTTTCTCCTTTCGTCTCAAGTTAGTATTTCTCAGTGGCCCCGGATTTCGGATGCCTCAACATATACAAGGTTTGTTTCTTGGTCAAAGCTCGCGGAATATGCAGGCGGGCATATTTTTCTCATCCTCAGGAGATCTCTGGACTCGCCCTCTTGAGTGTGGGATACCTCACCCTCTTGGTTATCCTCTTATGGTCTGCACTTCTCAGTGTACGATATTGCGACACTTTTTGAGCACTTTGCCAAATTGAGTAGGACTCATAAACGGTACTGATAAGGAAGACAAGCTTGACCGATAGGCTTGCTCCGCTAAGTCAAATTGTGGAGTTGAGGCTCTCTAATCTCTTACTCGATACCGTTTGAGGTAGCGGAATGGTAAGTGAATATAGTCTCAAGAAAGGGAGGGTGGTGAACTCAATGATGACCAATGGGACTCCGCGGATAGGACCTGTAATGTTAGCATTCTTGTTCCTGATGTCTTTTCCCCAGATCGGGGCGGAGAGAGATATCTGCTACGTGGCTACGAGTGGCAGTGATTGTGCAGAAGGGAACCTTTTCTTTCACGATCCTTCTGAAGTGGACTTCCATCCTAGGGAAAGCTCACGGGCTACAGATAGTGGTTCTCCTATTGATGCTCCCGGTGAAGATTTCGACCAGAACGTGCGGCCTCGAGATGCCGGCTATGATATCGGTGCTTTTGGATTTATGGGAACTTATGATGAGCCACCGAATTGTGAATCATTCATTTTTGATCTATCTGGGAACTATCCCAATCAAGAGGAAGAATCTCAACCGGCACCGATGACCTCTCCTTGAAGTGCTCAGCATCAGCCAGGGAACCGATGCCCCTGCCTACGTGCATGGGAATGGCTACTTGAGGCTTGATGGTTTTAGCCGCCTCTACCGCTTCATCGGCAGTCATGACATAGGTGCCGCTCACCGGCAAAAGAGCAATATCGACATCGAGGGACTGCATTTCGGGTATGGAGTCGGTATCACCGGCATGATAGATACGCTGCCCTTCGAGGGTGAGGACAAATCCCACATAGCCCGATTCCTTGGGATGGAAGGGAACGCCCGGGCTGCGGAACTTATTGATGTTGTAAGCTGGGACAGCTCTCACCGGTATACCCCTCACCGTTACCTCATCACCCGGTCTTAGCACTTCTATTTGGCCAGAGAGCTTGGCTGCTGCCGCCGAAACGGTCACGATGATAGAATCTTTCTTCTGGACCTTGGCTACATCCTCTGGGGATAAGTGATCAGGATGATTGTGGGTGATGAGGATCAGATCGGCCTTGGGGCCATCCTCTAGCTTCCAGGGGTCAATGTAGATGACCAGGTCACCTCCTTCGATGCGAAAGCTAGCATGGCCCAGCCAATGCATATTCGATACCATTTCTTTCACCTCCGTTTGTTCAGTTACCTGTGGGCCAGACAATGATTTTCCCAGGCCACAAGCAGCCAAGAGCAGTACCAAAAGAGCACCGAGAGCTATACTCAACCTAGGAAGGTTCGATCCCACGCACTTCACTATGATGGCCTCCTTCCTGCTCTAAAATCTCAGCAACGACTTCTAAACCATTTATGTCCGAATTGGCTCGAGGATGCTCCAGGCCGGGATCTAGTAGCTAATCGAGTGCAAAATTCGCTCAGCCACATATTCTCGCCTGCAGCATAGAGAGTAGCTAGATCTTTATCGGATACCTTCCGTACTCGCTAGCAGATTTGTACATCGAGACGATATTTTCTGGGGGTAGATTAGCCTGAATGTTATGCACCGGGGTAAACACAAAACCGCCTCCCGGGCCCAGATCTCTTATCCTCTTCTTCACCTCTTCTCTGACTTCCTCCGGGCCGCCAAAAGACAAAATTCTCTGTGTATCACACCCCCCACCCCAGAAAACGATTCTTCCTCCAAATTCCTCTCCTAACCTCTGGGTATCCATATCCTTAGCAGCAATCTGCACGGGATTGAGTACATCTATGCCCACATCGATAAAGTCTTGAATTGCCCAGTACACAGAGCCACAGGAGTGCAAGCATACCTTCACTTCGGCTTTGCTTTTGATAAAGTCAACCAGCTCTTTGTATCTCGGCTTGAAGATTTCTCTGAATATCTGGGGAGCCATAACTGGCCCCTCTTGGTACCCCCAATCGTCACCAATCCAGACCATTTCGATGTACTCCCCACACGCCTCGAGCAATTTGTCAAAGTATTTTATGTTCCAGTCCAGAAATCGATCTGTGAGGCCTACTGTCATATCTGGCTGTAATGCTAGATCTGTTAAGTATTGCTCCCATCCCCGTAGTTCAGCCGGCAGGTACTGGATTGAGCCGGAAGTAGCTGCGATTAGGGCATAATCTGTTTGCTCATATAATTTTGCGGCCTCTTTCTCCAGTTCCTTGAACCTTGCCGGGTCTGAAGGATCAGGAAAGGGGTATTTTTCCATATCGTGGATATCTGCTTCGCCGAGGGGACTGTATACTACATCGGCATAATACCCACACCTTTTTCTTCTGACCCCCCATTCATCCACCCAACTCTCATCAGCATCTTCTTTGAACTTCCAATCTGATGCCGCCTTTGCATAGATATACCGGGTATCCACGTTGAACATCCTCAGAATACGCTCATCTACCAAAGCCAATCTCTGCATATAATCGTAGATAGAAACCTCCAGCTTCATCTTGAGGTAGTCCGCCAGATCCCGATAAGCCTTTTCATGTATTCCGCATACGTAGCCGCCAAGATCAATGGGAACCCGATCCGGCTCCTGGTGATTCAAAGCTCTTTTTACCCTCTCCCTGGGTGTTAGCGGGTTCATTGGGTCCTCCTTTCCGGGCATTGTCCAAGAGAAGAATCGAAAAACCGATCAAGAACCAATTTGGATGCGCCTGGCACCCTGGGTCTTGCTTACCGTACTCTTCCAGAACCTCAGGAAATCTGGACAAGTTCATCCGGATACGATCAACTTACTCAATTGGTCCAGCGATGTATCTTCCTTCCCGGCCTCTCGTATTACTTTTCCCCTCTTTATGATGATGAACCTATCGGCAACTGGGAATACGTGATAGAGGTTATGTGTGACGAAAATCACCGTGATCCCCCTTTCCCGAAGTTCTTTGACGTATTCTAACACCCTCTCAACTCCAGCAACAGACAGGGCTATGGTCGGCTCATCCATAGTTAGGAGGTGAGCCTGGAAATGCAAGGCTCTGGCGATTGCTACCCCTTGCCTCTCCCCTCCAGATAGTAAGCCAACATCCATATCTACAGATCCAATTGATAGGCCCATGCTTCTCAAGATGCTCATGCTTTCTTCCTTCATCTCGTTCAACTTGAGAAACCTCAGGAATCTAGTGGGTTCCCTCCCCATAAAGACGTTCCTTGCCACATCCATGCAGTCAACCAACGCTTGATCTTGGAAAAGAGTTTCAATTCCTAGCATTTGGGCATGCCGGGGAGAGTGAATCTTCACTTTCTTTCCCTTGAGATATATCTCTCCCTTATCCGCCTTGTGGATGCCGGCTAGAATCTTTATCAACGTTGATTTTCCCGCACCGTTGTCGCCTATTAATCCTACTACCTCCCCATGGCCAACCGCAATATCGACGCCATCTACGGCTCGAATTTCTCCGAAACTCTTGTGGATATTTCTCATTTCCAAAAGGGGCTTTGCCTTCCCTCGAGACATCCCGAGATCTCCTCTCTCGATTGTTAGTTTTGACTCATCTCCTAACCCTCTTCATAATGAATACATTGAGAATCATAACCACTATTATGATTGCGCCTATGGAAACGCTAAACCACCATCCCGGTATTCCTATTACGGCAAGTCCGGTTCTTATCATTTCGAGAATTATCGCCCCAAGGAAAGTTCCTATGACGGTCCCCACACCACCAAACAGAGAAGTTCCACCAATCACGGTAGCAGCAATAGCATAGAATTCATATCCTATCCCTAGCCTGGCAGATCCCTCCCCAATCCTGGTGGATTCTATAATTGAGGCAAAAGCGATAAGGGACCCCACCAAGGCAAAGCACATTAACTTCACCCGGCCCGTATTGATTCCCATCTCCCTCGCTGCTTGGGTATTTCCTCCAGATGCGCGGACTCTATTGCCAAATCGATGGTAATGAAGAATTACCTCAAAGAATACGGTTAATACTATGAACCAGACGAACCCCATGGGAAGAAAGCCCCCCAGTCTACCTGTTAGTATGGTCTTAAAAGGGGCAGCTCCGCGATAGTAAATGGGCTGTCCCCGGCAAGCAACGAGCGCTGCACCTCTCCAGAGGTACATCGTTCCCAATGTGGTTATGATGGAGGGAATGCCAAACTTCAGGGATATGAGACCGTTCAAACTGCCGACCAGAGCTCCGACAGCAAAGGTAGAAAGTAAAGCCAGAATGGGGTTCATGCCGAATCTCAAATAGAGAAAGGCAAACACCAATGAACACAATGTGAAGACGGACCCCACCGAAATATCCAACTCTCGAGAAATCATCAAGAAAGTTATGCCGATTGCTATGATTCCATACTCCGGCGCACGGGTTAATATGGTTCTAATGGCTCTTGGATCGAAGAATCTCCTTTCGGGAAATAAAAAATAGAACACCAATATTAGTCCAATTGCTACAGCAAAAATTCCGAAGGCTCTATGCCGCATAACTCTTTTCAGCTTTAGAAAAGAAACATTCATTGAGCTTTAGCCTCGCTTCTTCGCTAAACGAAGCGTCCGTGCCGTGAACTTCCCAATTTCGAGTTTCCCGCCGACCGCGTCACTAATCCCTCCTGGAACCTGAAAAAAAACCAGGGAAATCCTACCAACTTCTCCAGCTGGTAGGATTTCCCTATTCTTTCAGAGGAGTCTCATCTTGACCTACCTTGTCCAAGTCACGTGCCAAAACCTACTTCGGTCTGAATATATCCACGCTCTCGGCGGTCACGAATATCCCTGGGAACTTCATCGAGAACATCGGGAAATCGAATTTCACTCTGTTGTAGAGCTGCACAGCGGCAAGCTGCACTTGCTCAAACTGCCCCTGCGTGAAAGCGCCTTCAAGGTATCCTTCTGCAATACCCTGCGCGGAATATTCCATTATATCGGACCCCACAATAACGACCTCGCCCGGGGCGTATTCCAACTCCTTCAGCGCAGGCGTAATCCGGTTGGTACTCTCACCGTCTACTCCGACCAGAACGTCAAGCTCTGGATGTCCCAATAGGTACCCTTTCAGGTCAGCAATCACTCCCGCTGGATCCTCGGCCGTATCGAGAGCGTCCCACTCATAGTCTATCCCCGCCTTATCCAACCCTGCTTTGAACCCCTCAACTCCCATTTGAGCGTATGTTGTGTCTATGGCCATTGCAGTGAAAACTACGCTGATCTTCTCGCCGAGCTTGCCTTTCTCTTTGAGTTTGGGAATTACAACATTCGCAGCCATAGATTCGTACGCCAGTGGCCAATCAACTCCGCAACCGGGGGCCATACTTTCGTATGCCGGATCTACGATGAAGATTTGATATACAGGGATTCCAGCCGCTATCGCTTCTGGGATTAAAGGTGAAAGAGCATCAAAGAACACATTCGAGAGTAGTATAGCGTCTGGCTTGGATGCAATCGCCGCTTCGAAATCTGCCCTTTCGTTCGCCGGATCCTCTTCTCCATAGTGTAGCGGATTATCAAATCCTAGTTTCCCAGCTATCTCATCCCAGCCCCTTTTTGCCTCGGCCCACCATGCACCCACCTCCCGACCATTACCGACGAAGTCGATTCTCAACGCCCACGCCGCAGTTACTCCCCATGCCATCACGAGAATCACCACCAGAATCAGACCGGTGAATCTCCAATTTTTAGGATTCGTCATTTCTACCTCCTTATGTTTTTTCGCGAGCTGGACAGATTTCAGCGGCTTCATCACCTCCTTTTTGTGACTTTAATCTCCAGCTTCACCCTTTGATACGATTACACCAGAACTCTGATAAGATAATTCACCTCAACAGAAATTGCTCCTAGCCACGTGCTGTATTTGTATAGCCAGCAACCATACTACTGCGCCGTCCTGTTTTGTCAATTCCTGTTTCGGTTGCCTGATCGAATGGCTTGACGCGACCTTGTCGGATAAGCAGTGATATTAAAGATTCACACCCAGTGCCCGGACATCGGACACTTCATTCTTGTCCAGAAGATTCCCTACCCCATCGTCTCCATTTCTTAAGGAATTGGCGTACAGAGTAGTGATAACGTCATCCAGTCCCGGAGAAAGTAAGCCTCGAATCCTCCAGCTTTATTCGAATTTTAGCTCTTTCCTTAAACTTACCCTCCAGAAGACTCTTAGCCAGAGAATCCAGTATCTCCCGCTGGATAACTCTTTTTAGTGGTCTTGCTCCATAGTCCGGGTCAAAGCCTTTTTCAGCTAGATAATTCTTCACCTTTTCTGAATATTCAAGCTTAAGGTCTTTTTCTTTTAATC